>PWEU01000151.1 GCA_003554005.1 Nitriliruptoraceae bacterium | reverse complement strand
TGCTCGCGCACCCGCTCGAGCTCCTCCTTGGCCGCGGTCAGCTCGCCGATGGCACCCTTCTCCGCCTGCCAGCGCTCGTCCATCACCGACTTGCGCTCGCGCAGATCGGCCAGCTCCTCGTCGAGGTCGCTCAGCCGCTCCTGGGAGGCCGGCGAGTCGGCCTTGGCGAGCGACACGCGCTCGATCTCGAGCTGCTGGATGCGACGGGTCACCTCGTCGATCTCCGGCGGCATCGACTCCTTGGCGATGCGGATGCGGGCCATCGCCTCGTCGAGGAGGTCGATGGCCTTGTCGGGCAGGAACCGGTCGGTGAGGTAGCGGTCCGACAGCGAGGCAGCAGCCACCAAAGCGTCGTCGGTGATCTCCACGCCGTGGTGGACCTCGTAGCGCTCCCGCAGGCCGCGCAGGATGCCGACGGTGTCGGCCACGCTCGGCTCGGCGACGTGGACCGGCTGGAAGCGACGCTCCAGCGCGGCGTCCTTCTCGATGTTGCGGTACTCGGCCAGGGTCGTCGCGCCGATCATGCGCAGCTGCCCGCGGGCGAGCATGGGCTTGAGCATGTTGGCCGCGTCCATCGCGCCCTCGGCCCCGCCGGCGCCGACGACGGTGTGGAGCTCGTCGACGAAGGTGATGATCTGGCCCTCGGAGGCCTCGATCTCCTTGAGCACCGCCTTGAGTCGCTCCTCGAACTCGCCGCGGTACTTGGCCCCGGCGACCATGGCGGAAAGGTCGAGCTCCATCAGGCGCTTGTCCTCGAGCAGTGTGGGGACGTCGCCCTCCACGATCCGCCGGGCCAAACCCTCGACGATGGCGGTCTTGCCCACGCCTGGCTCACCGATCAGGACCGGGTTGTTCTTGGTGCGCCGGACCAGCACCTGGATGACCCGCCGGATCTCCTCGTCGCGGCCGATGACGGGGTCGAGCTTGCTGTCGCGCGCCAGGCCCGTGAGGTCCCTGGCGTACTTCTCGAGGGCCTCGTAGGTCGACTCCGGGTCCTGGGAGGTGACCCGCTGGGACCCGCGCACCTGCTTCAGCCCATCGAGGATGGCGTCGCGGTCGATGCCCTGCTCGACCAGGACCGACGCCGTGCGGTCGCTGTTGCCCGCCAGAGCGAGGAGGAGGTGCTCGGTGGAGACGTAGTCGTCGCCGAGCTGCTGCGCCTCCTCCTCGGGGGCGCTCAGCACCCGCGCCAGGGCCCGGGACAAGCTCGGCTGGCCCGTGGCGCCGTAGGCGGCCGAGGTGGCGTCGAGGAGCTCGGTCGTGCGGTTGCGCAGCGTCGTCGGTGTGACCCCGAGCCTGTCCAGCAGCGGCAGCACGACGCCATCGGACTGCTCGAGCAGGGCGGCGAGCAGGTGCGCGGTACCGACCTCGGTGTGCTTGCGGTCAGCGGCCATACCGGCGGCGCGCTGCAGCGCCTCCTGGGACTTGTGGGTGAGCCGGTCCATCTCCATGACTTGCCTCCTCGGATCCTCATCACCGGCCGCGGCTGCTCGACCTGGGGTCTGAGCGTGCGCCACCGCTGCATCGATGTCGCTGTTGGGTCTCCGAACGAGCCGACGCACGCACGGGGCGTGTTGGGCGATGCGTGAGCAACGACCCTCGCGGTTCGACGGTAGAGAGGAGCCACCTCGCTGTCAGCCTGCCGATGGAGCTCGGGCGCAGGGTTCCTCAGCCAGGGCGACTGAACCTTGTGCCGTGGGCCTCTGACGCGCCACGGGGAGCGCAACCGGCCACCCATGGCCGCACCACGTCACCGCGTCTGCAACCTCGGGCGACCGGGGAGCGCAACCGGCCACCCATGGCCGGGGTCCACTGCGCAAGAGTGCGGGGCGCCAGTCGGATCGGCGGCTCGAGGGACCGGTCGGCGGTTCAGGCGTCGGCGGTTCAGGCGTCGGCGGTGCGCATCTCGGGTGGTGGGACGGGACGGGCCCGCTGGACCGGGCTGCTGCCCCGCTGGCCCGTGCGCCGCCCCCGCGGGTGCACCTCGACGCCGCTCGGGGGAGCCTTGACGATCTCGAAGCGGTCACCGCGGGGCCGGTCCTCGATCCGTTCGGCCAGCACGCGGACCATCTCCTCCAGCTCCCCGATGCGGCGACGTGCCCCCTCGAGCTTCTCGCCGAGGTCGAGCACGACCCGCACCCCGGCGAGGTTCAGCCCCTCGTCCTGGGTGAGCGTGCGGATGAACCGCAGCCGCTCGACGTCCCGACGGGAGTAACGACGGGTCCCACCCTCGGTCCGCGCCGGGGTGAGCAACCCCTCCCGCTCGTAGGCGCGCAGGGTCTGGGGGTGGAGCTCGGCGAGCTCGGCAGCGACCGAGATCACGTACACCGGCGCATCACCGTCATCGGGCAGCTCGTAGGGCTGCAGGTCAGGGCTGTCGTCGCTGCTCGCACCGGCGCGCGACGACCACGACCAGCCGTGCGGCCCACCGCGGGGCTCGAGGTAGTGCTGCTCGCTCGTCACCGGTGCCTCCTTCCTCATCGTCGGTCGCCCGTGCCGGGTCGCATCGGGTCGTATCGGGTCGCATCGGGTCGTGCCGGGTCGCATCGGGTCGTATCGGGTCGTGCCGGGTCGTGTCGGGTCGTGTCGCCTGGTCCTGGACCACCCGCTGGGGCGGCGTGGTGACGGTGGTGCCGATCAGCTCGCGCTGCCGAACAGCGCGGCGTCGCGGGCGCTGGCATCCTCGAGCTCGGACAGCTGCTCGAACAGCTTGCGTTCCTCACGGCTGAGCTTGCTGGGTACCTGGAGGCGGGTACTGATCAGCAGATCGCCGTTGCCGCCGCGGGCCTTCGGCGCACCCTCACCGCGGATGCGGAAGGTGCGACCGTGCCCGGTGCCGGCCGGGATACGGATCGTGCGGGTGCCGTCGTGCGGGGTTGGCACCGTCAGCTTGGTTCCGAGCGCGGCCTCGCTCAGGGGGATGGGCACCTCCAGGGTGACGTCGTCACCCTTGCGGCCGAACAGCGGATGGGGCTCCACGTGGACGGTCACCAGCACGTCACCGGGGGGCCCGCCGGCGGCCCCCGGGCCACCACGACCGCCGGCGCGGATCACGGCACCGTCGCGCACGCCGGCCGGGATCTTCACGGTGAGCTGTCGGGGCTTGACCACTCGACCGTCCCCGGAGCAGGTGGTGCAGGGCGAGTCGATGAGCTGTCCGCGTCCACCGCACCGCCCACAGGGCTGCGCGAAGGAGAAGGGTCCCTGGTCGACCGCGACCTGGCCACGCCCCTCGCAGACGTCACAGCGGCGCGGCGAGGTGCCCGGTGCCGCACCCGAACCGCCGCAGGTGTCGCAGGGACCGTCGCCGGTGATGCGCAGCGTGGTCCGGACCCCGGCCAGGGCGTCCTCGAAGGTCAGGTGGACATCGGCATGGAGATCCGGCCCCCGGGCCGGGCGCCGCATGCGGCTACCGCCCCCCATGGGGCCGAACCCGCCCCCTGCCGTGCCGCCGCTCGCGTTGGAGAACAGATGGCCGAGGAGGTCACCGAGGTCGGCGTCGGCAGCACCGCCGAAGCCGCCCGGGAACCCGCCGCCGCCTCCCACGCCACCGAAGCCGGCGGCGCCGAGTCGACGGATCTCGTCGTACTCCTCGCGCTTCTGCTCGTCGCCCAGGACGCTGTGCGCCTCCCCGATGTCCTTGAACCGCCGTTCGGCCTCGGGGTCGTCGGGGTTGGCGTCGGGATGGTTGACCCGGGCGAGCTTGCGGTAGGCCCGCTTGATCTCGTCCTGACTGGCGTCCTTGCTCACGCCCAGAACCTTGTAATAGTCCTTCTCGAGCCACTCACGCTGGGGGGCCACCGCTGGTCACCTCCCCTCTGGTCTCGTCGCCTCGCGTCCGCTGCTCAGCCCTGCACCGCAACCATCGCCGCCCGGAGCACCCGGTCGTCCATGCGGTACCCGGGCCGCAGCACGGTCACCACCATCGGTTCTCCGTCGATGCCGTCGCCGGGCTGCTGCTGGACCGCCTCGTGCACCTCCGGATCGAAGGCGACGCCGGTCGCGTCGATCCGCTCGAGCCCGAGCTGGCGCAGCCCGTCGACGAGCTTGCTGGCGACGAGCCGGACCCCGGTGTACAGATCGGGGTCGGGAGACCCCTCGGCCGCGACCAGTGTGCGGTCGAGGTCGTCGAGCACCTCCAACAGGGCGCCCGCCCCCTCGGCCTTGCCCGCGGCCCGTTGCAGCACACCATCGCGCATGACGCGCCGCCGGTAGTTCTCGAAATCGGCGTGGCTGCGTCGCAGGTCGTCGAGGTACTCGTCGCGCTTGGCTTCGGCGGCCATCAACTCCGCCAACAGCTCTCCCTTGGAGCGCGGGTCGCTGTCGGCGAGGGCTTCGATGTCCAGGGCGTCGTCGGGGCCCTCCACCTCGGTGTCGGAGACGGGGGGCACCTGCGACGCCTCGGCGCCGGGATCCGTGGTCGGGCCGGTCGTCGGGCCGGTGGGCGCGGTGGCATCGTCACGCGGACCCTCGGGGCCGCTGACACCCGGGCTGGGCGTCGAGGACCCCGGGGGACCGACACCGCCCTCGGGCGTGTCTGCCGGTTCGCTGGTGGGGTGGGTCACGTCGTTCCCTCGTCGGTAGTGGCGTGGGGCCGGGTACGGACGCGGGACGGCCACGGGGCCGTCCCGCGTCCACGGTGCGGGGGTGCCGGTCAGCCGGCCGTGATCTGGATCCGGCGCGGCTTGGACTCCTCGGCCTTCGGAACGGTGATGGTGAGCAGGCCGTCGCGGTAGGTCGCCGAGACCCCGGCGGCGTCGACCCGGTCGGGTAGACGCACCGCACGGTGGAACCGGCCGAAGTGGCGCTCGATGCGGCGGAAGCCCTCAGCGTCGCGCTCGTCGTAGAACCGACGCTCACCAGCGATGGTGAGGACGTTCTCCTCGAGCGAGACCTCGACGTGCTCGGCGTCCACGCCGGGCAGTTCGACGTGGAGGGTGAAGCCCTCCTCGGTCTCCTCGACGTCCAGGGCCGGACTGAACGCGCCAGCCGGGCTGGCTGCACTGCGCTCACCGAAGGCCTGGCGGAACGCACGCTCCACCTCGTCCTGGAGCGATGCGACGTCGCGGAAGGGGTGGTAACCGGTGATCTGGGTCATCGTCATCCTCCTCTCCTGTGGATGTCCTTGGTCGTGCTGTCGGCGGTGCTGTCGGT
>PWEU01000283.1 GCA_003554005.1 Nitriliruptoraceae bacterium | reverse complement strand
TACATAGCAGTTGTATCGACTATGCGACAGAGAATAAATACCCGGAGAAAGACGCACATACTTTATGTATAATGCTAGAGGAGGCTCAGAAACTTCTAAAATGAAAGCATTAATAAGAAAACAGTTTCCGGACGAGGAGGATCGGAGAGAGGAGACTATAGAGGAGGTATTAAGTTATCACTCTAAACAGTCCGGAGATATTACAGTATTCTATAACGAGGACGGTAGAAAAAGGAGAATGAAAATCCCGAGCCGAAAATATGACTCTATCGAGTTCATAAAAGAGGACTAATATTATGATAGATCCGTCTCTATTTTTCTCTGCTATGTTCGGATCCTTTATCGGAGCACTAATCGGATCTTTTCTAGCAACACTAGGAGGACTCTACATAGCATTTAGATACGCACGTAAATACTACCGTAACAACAAGGAGAAAGTTATAGACTTGATAAAAGGAGAACTAGATATAAACGATATTGTCGGAGGTATGTTTTCATAATATGATAGACACACTACTAAACGGTCTAGACTGGTTCCTAACCTCAATAATAGGCTATATACTCATAGGATCCATTTTCATATGGATAATCTACCAAACAATTAAAGAAAAATTTAAAGACGTGAGAGAATGACAGAGGAGAACGTAACACTTATAGACGGTAACGAGACAGCAACCGGTAACGAGACAGCTCCCGAGCCCGGGATAGATCAAACCATAGAATTACTAAATAGTTTTGTAGGCTCTCTACCTTTAGAGAGTTTGGCAGGAGTAATAATCATAGCTCTAGCAGTTATCCTAGTAATAGCACTCTTTACAATAATTGTTTACGCATTATATATACGTAAACAAGCTCAAAACGAGCAGTACGAAAAGAAAAAGCTAGAGGAGTTCGTACTCCCGGACATAAAAAACGCATTAAAACGAGGAGTAAAAGAAACTCAGAAAGTACGGTATAACCTACATACGTTAGGTGTTTCGTATAGAGATACTCGTTTTAACGAGTTTGACGATTTAGAGAAAGCTCTAAAAGATCTGTCTAACAGAGACGGAGTTAGTTTCTCGCACGACTCTATAAACGAGCTACAGTCCGAGATAGACGGAGAAAAATTAGTTAAAGAGGGACTCATAGACTCCGAGGAGAAAAAAGAGCTCGAAAATAACAACATTATACCGCATAGACTTCTAGAGATTAGAGACGAGGGACTATCCGGGCTCCTACGTTGGTATGTAAAAGATCAAATGCTAGATACTGGAACCGAAACCGACTATTATCTCGTACCGGAGGTCCTACTTATTGACGGAGGAGACCATTTACAGATCCCTAGAAACATACAGTTTAGAAATATCGGAGGCGTAGAGATACCGCTTTACAGATCTAGTATGGCTATGCTCCCGGCAGTCAATCAGAGACACTTAGTAGGTCTCGTCTTAGAGGATCTATGGCAGTACACCGAACGTATGAACGCATCGGATCCCGAGTTTAGACAGGAGTATGAGTCTATGATTAAGAAGCTCCAACTCGAGAACGAGAAAAACCAGAAAGGTATAGCCGGAGACATTAACAAGAGTTAAAGGTTATACTTCTCCATTATTCTTTTTATGGAGTCATTAGAGAGTCGGGTAAATTAGTGGGCTCGAGGGTATAGTTATCTTTCTGATAAATACCTTTTCTCCCGGAGGCTACCGGAGAGCTCGGACACGTCTAAACTCTAACAGGGTTTAACGTGGTAATACACCGGCATCGGGCTACGACTCTCTGCCTATGACTCCTCTACATTTTAACTGTTTGTTGATCCTCGTAATCTTCCATTTTCTTTTGGAGAACTTCAAGAATAAGCTCATCTAGATAGTCTCCTTTAAACGCATTATCTAACTTGTCGTACTGGTTACGTAGTTTTTTAGGTACGTCCGGGATCCTCCAATAAGGATAATCTCCGTTATAATAATAGTCTAAACCTCTATTACCTCTTTTACCATGCTTCAAGCGGTATGTGGTAACCTCGGCAAACTGTTTACCTTTCATATCTACCATAACGTCCACTTTCTCCCGGATCCTAGAGTCTAGTTGTTTGAACTCCGGGCAGATAAAGATTTTAGGGTTCTCTCTTTTTCTCTGAGTTCTTGTAGCTCCGGCTACTGCTTTATTCATAGGGCTATGATAGTCCGAGGAGTTCAACGTCTCGTTAGCCTCCTCGAATAATTCGGCTTTACGAGTCGAGGATCTCTCCAAGAAAAGAAACTCTAGAACCCGGTAAACTACTTGGTTATCTACGTTAAAGTTACCTCGGAGACAGTTAATCTTGTTATGTAGTTCGTATGCCATTCTAACCCCTGTCATACTTTTACCGAGTCCCTCTCTACCTACTATAACGATTATAGGAGATAGTCCGTCCGATAACTGGTTTACTATCCGGGCATATACCGGGTGTACGTACTGTCCGTTTACGTAGATGTTTCCGTCCGGCTCAGAGTTAAGCTCGATCTTGTCGGTGTATAACTTGTCTCGGTCCGGTATATCTATCGGGTTACTTTCTCCTTTTACGTCTTGTATTAGATCCTCGAAAAATTCTATTTCGGGATTAGTTCGTAGGTCCTGTATTATGTCGGTGCTCATCTTTGTACTCCGTTCGTAGGGCTTTGAGGACTTTCTCTATTTATCTTAAAGATAATACTATAGTATTATCTTTAACCTCTGTCCTCGTGGTTTTGATCGTATAGCTCATCTATCTCTTTCTCGGATAGTAGACCGGTCTCTTTTACGTATTTTTTTATCTCGATTACTAGTCCGGTCCATTTTTTCCATTCACACGATTTAAACTCTGTTTCGTAGACTCCGGGGAAACCTACGGATCTTATAGTCCGTTCGTGTATGCCTGTTAGGTTCATTATTCCGGATACCGATACTATAGCCTTTCGTTTTTGTTGTTCGGCTTTCTCTAACACCCATTCGTTGAGTTCTCGGTCTATAATTAATATTTTCTCCTCTCTTGCGTCCTCGGGTGTTTCTCCGATCTGGTCCGTGAGCGTGTTCACATTTTTAACCTTATACTCGATTTCTATATAACTATTAGGGAATAGTAAAGGAAACTTTGGATTTTTGTATATATCGTATAAAGGTTTAGGGAGGTACGGAGGGACAGCTCCGGCTTTCTCTGCTCTCCTTAACATATATAAACAGCTCTGCTTTATGTATTCTTAGTAATCTCAACAGTCCGTTAAGTAATAGGACTAAAAATCACGGATAACAATAAAGGTGTATAATATGGATCACAAAGAAATGAAGTCTCTAGTTGTCGCAGGACTACTTTTCTTCCTATTCCTAATCCTACTAGCCTTCTTAGTACCGTACGCATATCACTACGTACAAGAAGGACCAGAGGACGAGGATATAGACGGTATCGATGAGGTACCGGGTGGAGGAATTGTAGCCGGACTCGCATTTGTTATAGGAGTCCTAGTCCTTGTGGTTGTTGGAGTACTGAAAATCCTAGACCTAATTTAAGTCTAGGAGCTTTAAGCTCCTAAACTCTAACCTAACCCTCTCTTTTTATTTTTGAAAAGAGAGCTCTAAAATCAGTTAAAACAATAGTAGAATGGTGTAACCAAACAAATGGATCATAAAGAAATGAAAAGCCTCGTAATCGCAGGTATGCTTTTCTTCTTATTCTTGATCCTACTCGCTTTCCTAGTTCCGTACGCATATCACTACGTGACTGAGGGAGTTGTAGTAGATCAAGACGAGGAGGGAGAGGATATAGAGATGGGGCTAGATGACGTACCGGGCGGAGGTATAGTCTCCGGACTAGCTTTCGTTATCGGTGTACTAGTACTCGTAGTTGTAGGAGTACTGAAAATCCTAGACCTCATTTAGAAAAGAGATCGAGGATAACCTCCTCTTTCTCCTAACCCTTTTTTATTTAACAAGACCATACGTTAATCTTAGATATGCTCAAATATTTCGGAGATCTTATACTCGGACTAGCTCTATTTATCCTGTTTACTGCTTTATCTCTCGCTATTATTGAGATCAACATAACATTTATAGAGAATATACCGGGAGCTCTCCGGATACTTTTTGGCGTAGGACTGTTTTTCTATGGCGTAGGTAAACTACTAAAACCATTTATACGAGCTCTCGGGGGATTAGATGACTGATAAAGATAAAAAAAGTCTCCCGGTTAAAGGGTTACTGGCTATACTACTTTTTACTCCTGTATTCTTTGTAGGTATATCAACTATAGGTTATAGTTGGAACGCATTAGATATTATAGAAAACAGTCCGATAGAGTCCGAGACAACAACACTTGTATATGGTAACGATGGCATACCGTGGACAGATATAGATTTTAAAGAGTCGGAGAACGTATCCGTAGAAAGTAATAGGATACGAGTAGAACAAGGAGAGGACACCGGGAGAGTAGTAACGGAGACAATACAAACCCGGGGATCTGCCACGTTCATAAGTTTATCGTATATAGCAACCTTAACAGAGGATAGTAGTATAGACTTGTTTATACGTAAATCTGATAACGAGGATATGTCGGAACCTGTAGTTTATGGTATAGATCTAGATGACGGAGCCGATACTATAGAGGAGGTTACATTAGTAGATAAAAAATACTTTGACTTTATAATAGAGTTCGAGCACGAGTCCGGTAACCGAGCATCTTTAAAAGATCTGATATATGTCTACGAGGATAATATTATAGCAGATAGAATTATGCCGGTTTACGGTATAGTTCTAGGATTTATCTTTATACTTATAGCTACATTATTCGTTATCCCGGTGATGCTACTATCTTAAGAGAAATACTAGGTAAAATAGAGAGACTACCGGTACTCCGGCATCTGCCTCTTAGATTTATAGCTTTAATACTTGGAGTTTACGCAGTTCTAGGACTTCTCGGGGTAACGATGAGAGGAGTTATAACCTCGATGTTTTATGCTACGATAGTTATGTTCTACTTTTTCTTTTGTGCGTCCGTATGGATACTCGCATACGTGAAAGCCGGAGAGTACATATCGGAGAAATGGTATAGATCTCTACCTCTGATAATAATAACTCTGCCATTCTATGCTCTAGTAAAAATCCTAGTATGGAGTAACGCACTAAACTACCTTGTTAGACTAGCCGATAGAAAGACTCCGGGATGGCTCCTCGGACCGTCCGAGATGTTCGAGGT
>PWEU01000187.1 GCA_003554005.1 Nitriliruptoraceae bacterium | reverse complement strand
GGCGCTGGTGGTCGCCACCGCGGTGCTGGTCCGGCTCGTGCTGACCGTCGCCGAGCGGCGCGCAGGCGCGCCACTCGCACTGCTCACGGTGCTCATGACCGCCGCCCTCGCCGTCCCGGCCGCGGTGTGGACCGCCCCGGACCCCGTCCCTCCCCACCACCAGGAGCGCGTGGTGGTCGACGGCCTCACCCTCGACCTGACCCTTGCGCCGGTCCGCCCGGGTACCAACGAGGCCCACCTCTACGCCTTCGACCGTGACGGGCGCCCCACGCCGGTCACCGACGTCCACCTCGCCGTCGACGAGGTGGACGGATCGACCCACCGGATGTTCGAGGTCAGCCCCGACCACCACCTGTCCTACGTCCTCGAGCTCCCCCCGAGCCCACCTTGGACGGTCGCTTTCACCCTGGTCGGCGACGACGGGCGTCACCGAGAGGCGACGCTCCACCTCACCGGCGACTGACCCCCAAGGAGCCTGCCGTGCCGGACGCCACCCGATCCGACGGACCCACGCCGTCGCCGCGATCGCGGTCACGATGGCAGTCGGCGGCACTGATGCTCCTGCTGCTCGCCGGGGTCGGTGCCGTCGGGCTCGCCGTGCGCTCGACGCTGGGCACCGAGGAGATCCGGGGCGAGGTGGCCACCGGCACCGCGGAGCGCATCGCCGCAGGTGAGGCGGTCGAGCTGCTCCCCCGCACCCTGGAGGTCCAGGTGGGCGACCGCCTGGAGATCGTCAACCACGACACCGCGACCCACGAGGTCGGCCCCTACGTCGTCGCACCGGGACAGACGTTGCGCCAGACCTTCACCCCCGCCGGGGTCCTGGAAGGCGCCTGCACGCTGCACCCCAGCGGCGCCATCCGCATCGTGGTGCGCTGATCCTCCGCAGGGGACCGCCCACGGCGTGCGGCATCCCGGGAGCGCAGCAACCGCGAGGTAGCCTCACCGCGACCCGAGGACCCCTATGAGCGACGACGATCGCGCCGACGAGGAGCTGCTGGTGCGCGCCCGCGAGGGCGACGCGCCCGCCTTCGCCGCGCTGGTCCACCGTCACGCCGCGACGCTGCGCGCGGCAGCGATCGCGGCGTCCGGGGGTCCGTCGGGGGCTGCATCGGACACCGCGGAGCCCGCATCGGACACCGCATCGGACACCGCGTCGGACACCGCGTCGGCAGCCGCGGGCGTCACCGGGGACGGGGGTGCGGCCCTGGTGACCGTGCGACGCACCTTCCTCCGCGCGATGCGCCGTCTCGACCGGGCGGATCCCGCCGACGTCGAAGGCTGGCTCCTGGAGGTCCAGAGGACCCCGCTGGACGAGGACGCGGCAGCTCGCGCCGCCCCACTGGCCAGCGCGGAGCTCGATGAGCTGTGGCGGGAGCTCGCACCCCGCTGGCCCCGGGGCCGCCGCAAACGCCGCCTGCCGCGGTGGGTCGCCCAGGTCGCCCTCGTCCTCGTGCTCCTGGCGCTGGCCGTCGCCGTGCCCTACGCGCTGCTGATCACCGCCGTCGAGGAGGCGGATCTCGGACCGGACCCCATCGCCGAGGTCGTCGCCGTGCCCATCCCCGACGACCAGTTCGACCTGACCTTCGAGGACGCGCCCCAGGACGACACCGCCGAGGGCAGCGAGGGCGGCCTCGACCCCGACGCGGACACGGATCCCGACGCCGATGCCGACACCGATGCCGACACCGATGCCGACACCGATGCCGACGCTGATGCTGACGGCGAGGAGCCGTGAGCACACACGACGGCTTGGACCCCGCCCAGTCGGGCCTCGGCGACATGGACATCGAGGCGTTCCGACGGCATGGCCACACCGTCGTGGACTGGATCGCCGACTACCTCGGTTCCATCGATGACCGCCCGGTGCTCAGCCGGCTGGCCCCTGGCGAGGTCCGCGACGCGCTGCCCCCGGCACCCCCCGACGACGCGGAGCCCTTCCCACGGATCATGGCGGACCTGGACCGCGTCATCGTCCCCGGGATCACCCACTGGAACCACCCGTCCTTCCACGCCTACTTCGCGATCACCGGCGCCGGTCCCGGGATCCTGGGCGAGGCGCTGACCGCCGCCCTGAACGTCAACGGCATGCTGTGGCGAACCTCTCCCTCCGCGACGGAGGTCGAGCAGTTGGTCGTGGACTGGCTGCGCCAGCTGCTCGGCATGGGGCCGTCCTGGTCCGGGCTGCTGACGGACGGCGCCTCCACCTCGACGTTGCTGGCCCTGGCAGCGGCTCGGGAACGCACCGACCTCGACGTCCGGCAGCGGGGACTGGCCGGCCGTCCCGATCTGCCGGCGCTGCGCGTCTACACCTCCGAGCAGGCGCACTCCTCGGTGGAGAAGGCGGCCATCGCCCTGGGTCTGGGGCGGGACGGGGTGCGCACGATCGCCGTCGACGATCGCTACCGGCTCCGGCCCGACGCGCTGGCCGCAGCCATCGAAGAGGACCTGCGTTTCGGGTTCCGACCGGTGGCGATCGTCGCCACGATCGGCACAACGGCGACCACCTCGGTGGATCCCCTGGAGGCGATCGCCGATGTCCGGGACGCGGCCGTCGCCGAGCTCGGCCATCCGATCTGGCTCCACGTGGACGGCGCGTACGGGGCGGCGCTCGCGATCTGCGAGGAACACCGGTCGCTGCTCGACGGCATCGAGCGTGCCGACTCGCTCGTCATCAACCCGCACAAGTGGCTGTTCACGCCCATCGACTGTTCGGTGCTGCTGCTGCGGGACAGCCAGGCCCTCTCGACGGCATTCGCCCTGGTGCCCGACTACCTCGCCACCGATGACGGCGAGGTGACCGACCTGATGGATCTCGGCGTCCAGTTGGGACGCCGGTTCCGGGCCCTGAAGCTGTGGATGACGCTGCGCTACTTCGGCGCCGATGGGCTGCGTCGTCGGCTCCGCGAGCACGTCCGGCAGGCCGCATGGGTCGCCGCCTGGGTCGAGCGACATCCCGGCCTCGAACTGGTCCTGCGCCCGGAGATGTCGACGGTGGTGTTCCGGCTCCGGGTCCACGACGACGCTGCCGCCGGCCCCGAGGCACTGGCCGCGGCGGCCCAGGCAGCGGACGACCGCAGCCGTCAGCTCCTGCGGTGGTTGGACGCCGACGGGCGGATCCTGCTGTCCGGCACGGTGCTCGACGGCCGGCACGTGCTGCGGCTGGCGCTGGGCAACCTGCGGACCACGGACGCCCACCTCGAGCGGGCCTTCGCCGCGATCGATGACGCCCTGGCCGCGGTGCCCTCGCGCTGAGCTGTCCCGACCCGCCCACGGGTTGGGGAACCTCACCCTCGGTAACCGGGGCCAGCCGCACCCAACCCTGCGCCAACCCCCGACCCGCCCACGGGTTGGGGAACCTCACCCCCGGTAACCGGGGCCAGCCGCACCCAACCCTGCGCCAACCCCCGACCCGCCCACGGGTTGGGGAACCTCAGCCCCGGGAACCGGGGCCAGCCGCACCCAACCCTGCGCCAAGCCCGAACCGCCCACCAGCCACCCGGCAGTCAACACCGCCGCGGGGGCCAGGTCGCGACCTCAGCCGCCGAGCGCGGCGGCGACGACCTCCTGCGCCTCGGCCAGGATCTGCTCCAGGTGCTCCTCACTGCGCAGGCTCTCCGCGTAGACCTTGTAGACGTCCTCGGTCCCGCTCGGCCGCGCGGCGAACCAACCGTCGGCGGTGGTCACCTTCAGCCCGCCGATCGGGGCGTCGTTGCCGGGCGCCCGGGTCAGCGTCGCCGTGATCGGATCACCGGCCAACGTCGTCGCGGTCACGTCCTCCGGTGACAGCCCCGCGAGCACGGCCTTCTGCTCGCGGGTCGCCGGGGCGTCGATGCGCCGGTAGGCCGGCTTGCCGTGCCGGTCGGTGAGCTCGCCGTAGCGCACGCCGGGATCGCGGCCGTCGCGGGCGGTCATCTCCGCTGCCAGCAGGCAGGCGATGATCCCGTCCTTGTCGGTGGACCATACGGTGCCATCGAAGCGCAGGAAGGAGGCCCCCGCGCTCTCCTCCCCGCCGAAGGCCAGCGTCCCCTCCAACAGTCCCTCCACGAACCACTTGAACCCGACCGGCACCTCCACCAGGCGACGGTCCGCCGCCGCGACGACCCGGTCGATCAGGTTGGAGCTCACCAGCGTCTTGCCGACCCCCACCTCGGGGCCGAAGTCGCGGTCGGCGAGCAGGTGCTCGATCGCGACGGCGAGGTAGCCGTTGGGGTTCAGCAGGCCGCCACCGGGGGTCACGATCCCGTGCCGGTCCCCATCGGGATCGTTGCCGAAGGCCACGTCGAACCGGTCGGCCAGGGCGACCAACCCCGCCATCGCCGCGCTGGAGGAGCAGTCCATGCGGGTGCGGCCGTCGTGATCGGGGGGCATGAACGAGAAGGTGGGGTCCACGACCGGGTTGACGACCTCGAGGTCGAGGCCGAAACGCTCGCCGATCGCCCCCCAGTAGTCCACCGCGGCCCCACCCAGCGGGTCGGCGCCGAGCCTCAGCCCGCTGGCGGCGATGGCCTCCAGGTCCACGACCGCCGGCAGGTCGTCGAGGTAGCGGGGCAGGTAGGGGTGGCGGACCGCCGCGGCCCGCGCCTCCTCGAGCGAGACGCGGCGGATCTCGCCCGGCATCGCCCTCAGCTCGTTGGCCTCACGCTCGATCCGGCCCGTGACGTCGGAGCCCGCCGGCCCCCCGTGGGGCGGGTTGTACTTGAACCCGCCGTCCTCGGGCGGGTTGTGCGACGGGGTCACCACGATCCCGTCGGCCAGCGCGTGGGGATGATCACGGTTGTGGTTCAGGATCGCATGCGAGATCACCGGGGTGGGTGTGTAACCGTCGGCGTCATCGATACGCACCTCGACGCCGTGGGCGGCCAACACCTCCAGTGCGGTGTCCATCGCCGGGCCGGACAGCGCGTGGGTATCGCGCCCGAGGTACAGCGGGCCCGTCACCCCCCGGGCGGCACGCTCACGACAGATCGCCTCGGTGGTCGCAAGGATGTGCAGCTCGTTGAAGGAGGTCCGCAGCGAGGAACCACGGTGGCCGGAGGTACCGAAGGCCACGCGCTGATCGGGATCGTCCGGATCGGGGACCTCATCGTGGTAGCGGCCCAGCAGGTCATCGACGTCGATCAGGTCCCGGCCATCGTCAGGCGTGGAGGTCGGGAAGGACGGGGACGTGGGTGTGTAGCTCATCAGGTCGGCTCATCCAGTGCGGCTGACCGCTCGGCCGCGTCGGGCGT
>PWEU01000141.1 GCA_003554005.1 Nitriliruptoraceae bacterium | reverse complement strand
CCGGCACTCCAGCCGGTGGGGGGCGGTTCGGCCATCTCGTGCGTGGTCGGGCCGCTGCGCTACGGTCACCGGCCGCACTGATGGACAGGTGCCCAACAGCGTCCGCGACGAGGAGCGGCAACACCGTGATCGCAGAGTTCAAGGAGTTCATCGCTCGGGGCAACATGGTCGAGCTGGCCGTGGCCTTCGTGTTGGGGGTCGCCTTCCAGTCGGTCATCGACACGATCACGGGGCGGGTACTCACGCCCCTGATCGCATGGGTCTTCGGTGAGCCCAACTTCGACAGTTTGCTGACCTTCGGCGCCGTCGACCCGGAGACGGGGGTGCCGATCGGCAGCGTCGGCGCGGTGCTGACCGCCCTGCTCAACTTCCTGCTGGTGGCGCTCGCGCTGTTCTTCGTCGTCAAGGCCTACAACCGTCTCCAGCGTCGACAGGAGGAGGGGGCCGCCGAGCCCGAGTCGGAGCCCGAGTCGCAGGACGTGCTGCTGCTACGCGAGATCCGGGACGCGCTCACCGAGCGTGATCGGCACGGCGGCAGCCCGACGGCGTCCTAGCCGGGGCGCCGCGCACCCGCGTCACCGGCTACGCGTCACCGGCTACGCGCCACGTGCCAACCGCCACGCGCCACCCGCCGCGCCACCCGCCACCCGCCGTGCCACCCGCTACCCGCCACCCGCCACGCCACCCGCCGTGCCACCCGCCACCCGGTACCCGGCACGCAGCTTCGCCACGAGGCCGACCCGCGCCGGTCAGTTCCCGTGGAACTGCCGGGTCACGGCCCGTTGCACCGCGCGCTGCGCTGCATCCTGCTCCGCCGCCTGTCGCTCGCTGGACAGTGACCCGCCCGAGCCGGGACGTACGTGGCCCTGCTCCCGTGCGATCCGCGCCACCGCGTCGGCGACGACCGGCACCACCGAGCGGTCGAAGGGGGAGGGGACCACGTAGTCGTGAGCGAGGTCCTCACCGACGATCGAGGCGATGCCCTCGGCGGCCGCCACCTTCATCTCGTCGGTGACCGCGGTCGCCGCCGCGTCCAGTAGCCCCCGGAAGATGCCGGGGAACGCGAGCACGTTGTTGATCTGGTTGGGGAAGTCCGACCGCCCGGTCGCCATGACCGCGACGTGCCCGGCGGCGATGTCGGGGTGGATCTCCGGCACGGGGTTGGCCAGCGCGAACACGATCGGGTCGTCGGCCATCGTTCGCACCAGCTCCAGCGGCAGGCTCCCCGGCCCGGACACGCCGATGAAGACGTCCGCACCCGCCAGCGCGACCTCCTTGCCGCCGGTCAGCTCGCGGGGGTTGACCTGCCGCGCGAGCCGGAAGCGGACCGGGTCCAGCCCCGCACGCCGGCGCGGCTCGACGATCCCGTCGATGTCGACCGGCACGATGTCCTCGATGCCCGCCGCCCGCAGCAACTGCACGATCGCGACGCCGGCCGCACCGACGCCCTGCACGACGACCTTGAGATCGGCGAGTTCGCGACCGGTGACCTTCGCCGCGTTCATCAGCGCCGAGAGGACGCACACGGCCGTGCCGTGCTGGTCGTCGTGGAAGACGGGGATGTCCAGGCGCTGGCGCAGCTTCCCCTCGATCTCGAAGCAGCGGGGAGCGGAGATGTCCTCGAGGTTGATGCCGCCGAACCCGCCCGCGATCCGCACCACGGTGTCGACGAAGGTGTCGGGGTCCCGCTCGTCCACCAGCACCGGGTAGGCATCGACGTCACCGAAGGACTTCAGCAGCATCGCCTTGCCCTCCATGACCGGCAGCGATGCCAGCGGCCCGATGTCGCCGAGGCCGAGCACCGCGGAGCCGTCGGTGACGATCGCCACGGAGTTGGACTTGATCGTCAGGCGGTAGGCGGCCGCCGGGTCGTCGGCGATGATGCGGCACACGTTCGCGACGCCGGGCGTGTAGACCAGCGACAGGTCCCGGGGACCGTCGACCTGGCGGGTCACCTCGATGCGGATCTTGCCGTGGTCGTGGGCGGCCAGGACCTCGTCGGTGATGGCCAGCAGCTCCACGCTCGCCAGCTCCACCAACGCGGCGGCGATCTCGTCGGCGTGGACCGCGTCACGGACCTCGATGGTGAGGTCGCGGAACGCCACGTGCCGTTGCTGGCTGGGGGTGTCGGTGCCGACCAGCTCCGCGCCCAGCTCATCGATGGCCGCGACGACGGCGGCGAACACGCCGGCAGCGCGGTCCACGGCGACGCGGTAGGTGATGCGCTGCGGAAGAGGTGGCATCTGCATCGGCTCCCGGTCGGGCGTCGGGGGAGGATAGGGGCGTGGGCCGGCTGACTAGCATCCGGGACACCCCCGCCTCGAGGTGTCATGTCCAGCGCACCACCCGCTCACCCCGTCCCGGCCGAGCTGCAGCAGGCTGCGATCACCACGATCCGCACCCTGGCGGTCGACGCGGTCCAGGCCGCGAACTCCGGTCACCCCGGCATGCCCATGGGCTGCGCCCCGATGGCGTACCTGCTGTTCCGCGAGGTGCTGCGCCACGACCCTGACGACCCGAGGTGGCCGGCTCGGGACCGGTTCGTGCTCTCCGCCGGCCACGGGTCGATGCTGCTGTACGCGTCCCTGCACCTCAGCGGCTACGAACGCCCCACCCTGGAGGACCTGCAGGCGTTCCGGCAGTGGGGCTCCGCCACGCCGGGCCACCCGGAGTGGGATCCCGAGCACCCGGGTGTGGAGACCACCACCGGCCCCCTCGGCCAGGGCTTCGCCAACGGCGTCGGGATGGCGCTGGCCGCCGAACGCCTGTCGGCGGAGCTCGACCCGGACGGCATCGGCATCCTGCCCCAGCGGGTCTACGCGATCGTGTCCGATGGCGATCTCATGGAGGGCGTCAGTGCCGAGGCGGCCTCCCTGGCCGGCCACCTCCGGCTCGGTCGCCTCACCTACCTCTACGACGACAACCGCATCACGATCGACGGCAGCACCGACAAGGCCTTCAGCGAGGATGTCCTGGCCCGCTTCGACGCCTACGGCTGGCACACCCAGCAGGTCGCCGACGGCAACCACCTCGACGCGCTCCGCGCCGCGATCGCCGTGGCCGACGACGACCCGCGACCCTCGTTGATCGCCGTGCGGACGGTGATCGGGTACGGGTCACCGGCCAAGGCCGGCACCGCTGCGGCCCACGGCGCACCCCTGGGTGACGACGAGGTAGCCGTGACCAAACGCGCTTACGGCTGGGAGCACCCGGCCTTCCACGTGCCCGCCGAGGTCGCCGACCACCTCGACGGCCGTGATCGGGGCGCAGCACTGCGGGCCGAGTGGGGTGAGCGGGTCCGCGCCCACCGGGACGCACAACCGGAGCTTGCGGCCGAGTTCGAACGGCGAGTGGTCCGGGGCGAGCTCCCGGGCGACTGGACCGAGGCGCTGCCCTCGCTGGATGGCGCTGCCGCGACGCGCCAGCACTCCGGCGCGGTGATCAACGCGCTCGCACCCGTGGTGCCCGAGCTGTTCGGCGGCTCCGCCGACCTCGCCGCCTCCAACAACACCGACGTCGTCGACGGCGGGGACTTCTCCGCCGACGACCGCCTCGGCCGCAACCTCCGGTTCGGCATCCGGGAGCACGCGATGGCCTCGATGGCCAACGGCATCGCCTTGCACGGTGGGTTCCTGCCCTACGTGGCGTCGTTCCTGGTGTTCACCGACTACTGCCGGCCGGCGATCCGCTTGGCCGCGCTCATGGGTCAGCGGGTCGTCTACGTGATGACCCACGACTCGATCGGCCTCGGCGAGGACGGTCCGACCCACCAGCCCGTGGAGCAGCTGGCGAGCCTGCGCCTGGTCCCGGGCCTCACGGTGTGGCGGCCGGCAGATGGCGCCGAGACGGTGGCCGCCTGGCGCGCCGCGATCGAGGCCGATCACCCCACCGTCCTCGCGCTGACCCGCCAGAAGGTCCCCGATCTCGGTCCCCGCCCGATCGAGTCCATCGCGCGCGGTGGGTACGTCGTCGCGGAGCTGCCTGCCGAGGGAGACACCGAGGTGGTGGGTGACCCCGACATCGTGCTCATCGGCAGCGGCTCGGAGGTCGCGGTGTGCAGCGAGGCCGCGGACCTGCTCGCCGCGGGTGGTCGGTCGGTGCGGGTGGTCTCGATGCCGTCAGTGGAGGTCTTCTGGGCCCAGGACGCGACCTACCGCGACGAGGTGCTGCCGCCGGCCGTGCTGGCGCGGGTGGCCGTGGAGGCCGGGGTGACGATCGGCTGGGAGCGCCTGGTCGGGCCCGCCGGTGCGGGGGTGGGACTGGACCGCTTCGGCGCGTCGGCGCCGGCGCCGCAACTGTTCGCCGAGTTCGGCTTCACCCCCGAGCGGGTCGCCGACGTCGCGCGTGGGACGCTGGCGACCCACGCCGCCGGCTGACGGCCGGTCAGCGATCGGGCGTTGCTCGCCTGCGCCGGAGCGCGGCGCTCAGCGTCCGCGGCGTTTCTTGCCCCGTGGCTGGTAGGGGCGTCGGTCCGGTGGCAGATCCGGCTGGGATCGCTGCGGTGGGGTCGTGCCCGGTGTGTCGGCGTCGCCCTGCTCGGTGGTGCCGCGCGGCCCACCCGGTCGGCCCGGCAGGTGACCGCTGCCCTTCGCGGCGGAGGAGGCGGAGGAGGGGGAGGAGGAAGTGGTCGGTCGTGTGTCACGTCCCCCCCACCACCGGCGCTTGGTGCCCTCCGCACGGGCGGGCGCGGGGTCGTCGCGCCGAGCACCGCCCTTGCTCTCCGCCTCGCCGCGGCGACCACGTCCCCCGAAGCGACGTGGCGGCGGGCGATCGAAGCCGGGGCCTGGGCGCTTGCCACCCATCAGTTCCAGGTTCGCCCGGGCGGAGCGCTGGGCCCGCAGGTAGAAGAACGCGGACATGGACCCGAGCAGCGCGGTCGCCAGCAGGGCGTTGACCACCGCGGCCGCTGGTCCGAGCTGGCCGATCTGGAGCAGGCCGACGGCGGGCCCGATCAGCCAGGACCACTTCCAGAACCGCATCTGCCGGTACGCGATGTGGACGGCGAGCGGAGCGTGCTTGCGGGTCTCCACCGCCCGGCCCCGGTTGACCGCCTTGACGACGGCGCGACGCTGCTGCGAGGTGAGACCGCTGAAGCGCCGTTGCAGTTCCTGGCGGTCGTCGTTGCTGGCCACCTGGTCCGCCTCCGTCGCTCGTGGGGAGGAGGTGCAGGGTAGACGCTGCGCGCTCGACCACCTCCCGGCCAGCTGGCTCGAGGGCTCCGAACGTCGAGGGTCCGTGGGGTGTGAGCTCGCCCCGCGG
>PWEU01000137.1 GCA_003554005.1 Nitriliruptoraceae bacterium | reverse complement strand
CCTGCATCGAGGTCGGCGACGACGACGCTGGCAGCGGCTCCTGGTGTGGCCCCGATGAAATGCCCGAGGCGGTGTGGCTCGGAGCGGCATCGGCCGGTCAGCAAGTGGTGGTGGCCGGCCAGGCACCGGACGAGGTGGCGTCGGTAACCCTGACGAGCGCGGATGGGACGATCCGCCTCGACGAGGAACAGACACGTCAGGGGCGCGTCCTCGTCGCCCTGGATGTCCCCCCTGGGGACTACGAGATCACCGCGGAGAGGGACGACGGCAGCGAGTGCCTCTCTGGAGAACTGTCGCTGAGTAGGGAAGGCACCACCATGTCCTGGATCGCGCCGTAGCGGGACGCATCGACACCCGCACCGCGACCGCGCCGCCAGCTCGATGACAACAAGGCGAGCCAGACAAGCTACGGGTCCGCTGCGACTTGAACACTGCGCTCTCGTGCTGCAGGGCTCAGGCAGTAACGAACGCCCGGATGCACCTGGCTGTGGCAGCTGGTCAGTCGATGCTGCCAAGCGGCACGACCCACTCGGTGGGCTGACCGGTGACATCGGAGATCAGGTCGAAGTCGGCGTCATAGTGCAGGATGGTGAGTTCCTCGATGTCCGCGACCGCGGCCAGCACCAGATCGGGGACGCTCACCCCGCGATGCTGGCCCCGGGCCACCAGGTCGCGTTGCAGTTCTCTGGCTCGCTCCTCGGCGCGTAGGGGCATCGTGACCGGGATGAGCAGGTCGAGCAGTTCCTGGCGCGTTGCGTCGTAGTCCTGGCTGGAGCGGGCCGAGTACCCGACTTCGAGTTCGGTCACCAGTGCCACGCCGACCTGGCCGGCCTGCACGCGCGGGAGGACCGCATCAGCGACGGCTGCCACATCGACTCGGGCGAGCACCGACTTGTCCACCAGCCAGGAGGCAGGTGTCAGCGCCACGCGTCTGCCATCACGTCGTCGTCGCGTAGGTCACGCGAAGCGGCTGCGAACCGCTTCAGCGCCGCCACGTCCATGTGCTGGCGCCGTTCGGCTGCTTGCACGCTTGCGCGGAGCGCTGCGTTGACGGTGTCCTTCATGGTGTCGGTGCCCAGGACACGTCGCGCTGCTTCGAGAACCTCGTCGTCCACGTCGATGAGTCGTTTCGTCATCAGCAGCTCCAGATATACGATGCTGAGGAAGTATATCCAGGCTGCAGGCTGGGGGTCCGGGCACAAGCCGACGTGTGGACAACGCCCGGTTCTTCTACTCGGATCCGGCGATGTATTGGGCGATGGCGTAGGTGGCGTGGCGGTCGAGGCTGTGACGGTTGCGGTCGTAGCGCATGGTGGTCTTGGGGTCGGCGTGCCGGGCGAAGTCCTGCACATCGCGCAGGTGAGCGCCGGCGTTCAGGGCGGCGGCGATCGCGGCGTGGCGCAGGGTGTGCGGGGTCATCCGCCGGGTGATGCCGGCCCGGGTCGCGAGGGTCGCGACCGCGGCGGCGACGTTGTTGCGGGTCATGCGGTTGTTCCACCGGTTGCGTAGCAGCGGACCGTGGTCGCGTCCGTCGACGGCCTGTTCGACCGCGGCACGGGTGCGTGGCGCGAGGGGGATGGTGGCGTCCTTGTCGCCCTTGCCATGGATGACGACGGTGTGGTGCCAGCGTTCCTCGGCGAGATCGTCGATGTCAATGCCGCACACCTCCGACACGCGCAGCCCGTTGAGCAGCAATAGGCACGCCATCGCATAGATCGCCCCGCCGTGCTGTTCGGCGGCGTTGAGCCAGTCCGCGAGCTCGTGGCGGGTCAGTCTGGTCTGGCGTGGGGTCTCGTCACGGGAGGGTCGTCGGACCGCGGCGATGGGGGTGGTGTCGAGCAGGCCGGTCTGGACCAGCCACCGGTAGAAGGACGCGAGCACCGACAGGCCGTGGCAGACGGTGTTGATCGAGTCGACCTGTCGTTCGAACCAGCGCAGGTACTGCTCCACATGGGTGCGCTCCACCTCGAGGGGATCGAGCTGGTGGGCGGTGCACCACGCGAACCAGCGGTGCAGTTGCTGCAGGTAGGCGGTGCGGGTGTTGGCGTTGCGGTAGCCGGCCAGGAACGCGCCGGTCAACCGGTGCAGACGAAGCTCGGCAGAGGTATCGAGGACGGTTACGGTGACATCGCTCATCGCAGGGCTCCCGGCCGCGACACGTTCTGTCCACGACCTGCACCGAGCCAACGCCCCAGAGCCGCGCGTGACCAGACCGCGCCCGTCAGAGCTCGTACCTTGACGCATCGTGCATCGTGATGCACGATGCAGGCAACGAGGAGGTTGGCATGCCCAAGGGATTCACCGTGCGTCTCGATGACGATCAGGCTGAGGAACTCGAAGCGGTCGCGAAGGTCGATGGCGTGCCGGTCGCGGAGGAAATCCGTCAGGCGATCACCGAGCGCATCGAGCAGCGCCGCAACGACGACGAGTTCCGTGCCCGGCTGCGTCAGTCGATCGCCGACAACCAGAAGATCCTCGACCGTCTGGCTCGCTGAGTGGCATTCGAGTACCTCGATCTCGCGGACTTCCTACTGATCGCCGAAGCAGTCCTTGACATCCCCGCTGAGGATCTCGCCCGTGTAACCCGGACAGAGCTCGCCGAGTCCGCGCTGCACTCCCCAGCTGCGACCTTCGGCGGCGTGGAGTTCTACCCGGACCTCGCAAGCAAGACCGCCGTGCTGGCAGCCCGGCTGATCAACAACCACCCACTGCCCGATGGCAACAAGCGAGTCGGCTACCTATGCGCCCTGGAGTTCATCGCCCGCAACGGCGGCACCTGGACCCACCCACCCGACGACCCCGAAGGCGATGACACCGTCGCCCCGATCGAAGGCGTCGCCGCCGGTCAGATCGACGAGGACACCTTCACCGTCTGGATCCGGCAACGACTGGTGTAGGTCGGGACGTCGCGCCACAGGAGTAACGAACCAGGTCGCAACGCCCGTTGCAGCTACGTGGACGCTGGCGTCCGGGCTCCGTTCTCAGTGCGGTCCTTGCCCCCCGAAGGACCGCACTGGGATCGGGCGTCGACCTCGCGTCGTTATGCGCGGCGCGGGGCGCCGGCCGTGGCGCGGCAATCACGGTTGTGGCGTGCGGGTCGTTACAGGTCGAGGAGGTCAGCGAGGATCTCGCGGATCTGGGTGAGTGCCTGCGGACCGACGTTGCCGATCTGTTCGACGAGTCGTCCGACGGCGATGGCGCGGATGTGCTGGCACTGCGCGGCGGAGGCCACCTCGAGCCCGTTGCCGGGATCGGGTTCGATCGATACCTCGGACCGGTAGCCGCGGATGGTCGAGGTCAGCGGCACGACGTGGACCACGCTCGGGTGCTGATCGAGGACCAACTGCGCGGTGACGACCACGACCGGCCGTGCGAAGCCGGCCTCGCGCCCCTGCGGCTCGCCCAGATCCGCGAGCTGGACGTCACCGCAACGGAGCATCGAGCCACTCGGCCTCGTCATCCTCGAGCGGTGCTGCGAGCTGCTCGCCCATCTCCTTCTGACGAAGAGCGCGCAGTGCTGCGGCAGCGACCTCGTCGATGGTCGCACCACGCCGCTCTGCCTCACGGCGGAAGCCGTCGTGGGTGCGGTCAGAGACCCGGAGCATCTTGGTTGCAGCCATGGAGGCAGTATACGGAACCGTAGACGTCCGTCGAGCGGCTCGGTGCGGTTGTGGGCGCTGCCGGCCGTCGGCCCGACCGCACATCCCCGTGATTTCGATCGCCTGCTCGTCGGCGGCCAGACGCCCATACCCGCTTCGCCGGCGGCGTCCCGTCTGGGGAGGCCATCGCGGGTAGAGGCACTGCCGCGGTCGTGGTCCTTCGGGCTCCAAGGAACGCATCGGCATCAGCCGCGTTGAAGCTCGCGCGGGTGGCTGTAACAACGCGTCACACCCGTCGACGCCGACATCGCCCGCCTCGCTACTGGTTGCGCGCCGCGGCTCGTGCAGCACCGGCGTCGGTCGCCATCCGATCCGGGTGCGGGCACGTGCATCGGTGAGGTGAAGATCTCGTGGGCGTGTGTCCGTGGGCGGCGCCGGGACGTCGATACCAGGATCGGGTACGTCGAGGGCCTGGGCGATGCGGGTACCGAGCTCCCGCCTCGTGATGCGTTCAGCGCCGGCGAGGTGCCAGAAACCCCCGTGCTCAGCGCTCGGCAGCTGCGCGATTTGCCAGATGGCTCGCGCGATCTGCTCGGCGTCTGCAGGCTGGCGTCGCTCGCCTGCGAACCACCCCACGCGCTCGCCGGTAGCGCTGGCCGCTCGGATCCGCCGTGTGCTTGCGTCGGCTGGTTCGAGCGAAACTAGCAGTGGCAGCCGTATGACCGCACCGGCTGACGCGGCGACCATCCGTTCCGCTTCGACCTTCCAGCGTCCGTAGTCCCAGACCGGACGTGGGTCATCGTCTTCGGCGCACGGGCTGCCATCGCCGGAGAAGACCGCATCGGTCGACAGCAACACGACGGACGCGCCAACAGCGCCCGCGCCCGCGACGACCGAGCCGGTGGCCGCCACGATGCTCGCGCGGTCACGGGCGTAGGCAGCATGAACGACGAGATCCGGCCGAACCGTTGCCAGCAGCCGCCGCGTCCGTTCGGCCTCGCGAAGATCGACCCGCACGACCTGAGGCCAGTCGACCTTGCCACTCCATGCCGCAGCAACAACCTCGACCGACCCAGGGGACGTTCGAAGCAACCACGATCCCAGGAGCCCAGACGCGCCCGTCACCAGCACCCGCAAGGCGCACCCGTTCGCCGCTCCGCCTAACGCCACAGCCGACGGTAGAGCAACACGGTCGTCGGCTGCTGCTGCCTGCGACGTCGGGCCGAACCGTTGACGAGTTGATTGAGTCGACCGCTGACAGACCGCACCGGTGAGTGCTGCATCCAGCAGGCGATACCGGGCGTGTCTGCGCGATGGCACGGCGGAGGGGTCCGTCGATGCTGCTGTGCAGCAGCAAGGTCACGTGTCGGGGTGGGGGACGTCCATGACATCGAGCTGCTCGATGGCATCGAAATCGTCGGGGTTGCACGTGTAGAGCGGAAGGTCGTGTACGACCGCGACCGCAGCGATCATGGCGTCGTAGGAACGCGCTGCGGGCTTGCGTCCGGCCGGGCATAGCGACGCCGCGACCTGGCCGAACGCGCGCGCCGCAGCCGCATCGAAGGGGAGCGGGTCGAAGTCGGCCTCGGCCTGTTGCAGGTGAGCCTGACGCGCGGCGCGCTCCGACTCCGTGCGAGCGACGAGAGGGCCGACCGACAGCTCTGCCAACGTGAT
>PWEU01000002.1 GCA_003554005.1 Nitriliruptoraceae bacterium | reverse complement strand
GACCTCCCGACTCGCGCCCTACTGGAAGCTGCTCGGGTTGCAGGAACCCGCGCTGCGTTGGATCACCATGGGCGAAACTCTCGATTCCTGAACCGACGCCTCCTGTCTTGCGGGGGTCCCTTCGAGACCTGAGACGACTTCTTCGTTCTCGGCCGGATATGCCACTCTCTCACCGACACCCGGTCGTTCCGTCTCACGCATGCGATCGGAGTAGGGACACGCCGTCAGCGAGCTGGGTGACGACGGCGTTGTCAACACCTTCCCACTGCCGTCTCGCAACGGTGTCGTCGAAGCCGTACCCGCCGTACCCGTATGGGTAGCGTATTCGCTACTCTTATGGGTACATGCCTGCTCGACTCATGACCATCGCCGAAGCCGCCGAACGTCTCGGTGTGCTACCTCAGCGCGTCCGTGCGTTGGCACAAGCCGGTGAACTTGCCGCTGTCCGAGCGGAAGGGGTCTGGCTCATCGACGCCGCTTCGCTTGCGAAGCGGGTGCTCATGGTCGAACTGGGAGTGACCGCTTCCTCGGCCCGCCCGTGGTCGCAGCCCATCGCCTGGGCGGCGATGCGTGTCCTCGACGACGACCATGCGCTTCTGCCCGAGTTGGACCGCAAGGCCCGCTACCGCCTGCGTCGGCGGCTGGACGACCCCGATCCCGCACAGCTGCTGGCGGCGGTGCGCAACCGTGCGCGAGTCGTCCGCGTCAGTCTCCACCCGTCGCGCGCTGCCCGGCTGCGGGACCTTGTCGTGCCTTCTGGCATCACCGGGGCAGGCATCCACGGCTTCGGCCTGACCGGGGATGACGCCGTGGACGGCTATCTGTTGGCGGACGCGCTCGGCGCCGCTCGCGACGCGCTGCGGGTCCGCGACTCCGACACCGGCGCCCATCTCCTCCGCGTCGTCGACGATCGGCGCTTGCTGGAGGGCCTGGAGGTCGCACCACGGCTCGCGGTAGCGGCTGACCTGCTGGACCACGCCGTCGAGAACGGCGCCATCGACGGACGCGTGGCGTCAACGGTCAGAGCGCTGCTGGGCGAGATCGGTTCCTCCCCGCCTTCGTCTTCGCCATCGTCCTCTTCCTCGTCATCGTCCTCTTCCTCGCCATCGTCGCCGTGACCGAGGTCGAGATCCCCGAACTGGTGGGCGCCGAGCACACCGCTTGGCACGTCGTGCTCGACCTCGCCGACGCCCACCTACCTCGGTGGGTGCTCGCGGGCGGCCTCATGGTGCACCTGCACCTGTACGAAGCAGGTGCCACCCCACATCGAGCCACCACCGACGTGGATCGCGTCGTCGACGTCAGTGTTCGTGCTGCACGCGCCACCGAGGAGTTCTCCCGACGTCTCCAAGACGACCTGCTCATGAGGATGGAGCCACCGAACACCGACGGCGTGGGCCATCGGTTCACCCGGGACGAGCAGTTCGTCGAGGTCCTCGTGCAGCCGGATCGGGTCGAGGGGGCCGCGGAGCTACGTCAACGGAAGGCACCGAGCAGCTCCGTGGCACCGAGGACGACGTCCGCGCCGGCGTCTCTCTGGCTGCCCGCAGGGCAGATCGCGAGCAGCCGTGCGGATGCAGCACCGGGGACGACGGCTCGACCCTCGGCCAGGGCCCCGACCTCAGCGGCGGTGACGGGTGTGCGGGTCCGCCACTTGACCGTCCCCAGCAGCGGCACCGATCCGTCCCGTACCGCGCCAACCACATCGAACTCATGCTGGTTGCTGCGGTCCCACCAGGCGCCGACCCGCTCGACGTCACCGAAACGCGCGTCGCTCGTCGCTAGCCGCGACACGGCCTCCCGCACCACCGGCTCGATCGCCGTGCCACGCCAGGACGGGAAGTCCCGCTCGAACCTGCCCACCGCGAGATCCGCGCGACCCCGCGCCATGTCGGCAAGGTGCGGGCGGCAGTAGCGGAACCAGAACCGCAGGTACGGGTCGACGATCCGATACCGGCGCAGCTTGGACTTCGGCGAGGCCCCGACGGGAGCGTCGATCGCCACCACCTGCTTGCCGTGCACCAGCGCCGGCAACGCCCGCGATACCGCCGTGCCCGACGACGACTCGTCACCACCCAGCTGGGTGACTGCCGAGGAGAACGTCGCATGGCCGACCTCGACCGAACCGATCGCCTCGAGCACTGCGCGGGCTCGTTCGGCGTCGCGGAACTCCGCGTCCAACATCCGCAGGCCGGTAACCGACAGGGGCGACTGGTCGTCCTGCAACTGCTCGACGACGTAGCCGTGCACGGAGGTGTAGGGCCGTGCCGCGGACACCAGCCGCGGGTACCCGCCCGTGGCCAGGTACAGGTCGAACACGGCCGTCGGGTCGACGTGCCCGGCGAAGGCTTCGGCGACCCCCGCGGGCGAGAGCGCCGACACGACCATCTCGCGGGCGCGCCCGTAGAGCGGGCGGTCATGCTCGGTCAGGCGCTCCATCATCGCCAGATCCGAACCCACCAGCACCATCAGCACCGGCAGCCGCTCTAGCGTGCGATCCCAGGCGGCCTGCAAGACCCCCTCCAGCGTGTCGTCGGTCTCGGTGGCCCACGGGAACTCGTCGAGCACCACGACGGCCGGTTGGCCGCCCAGCGCCAACGGCAGCCGAGCGAGCAGGTCGCGCCAGGACGTCGGCGGGGCAGCGAAGGCAGGCTCGAGTTCGGGTAGTGGCACCCGCGAGGTGCGCATGTCCTCGGCGACCTGGGCGACCTGCACCGGCGCTGGTGCGTTCTTGACCGCCGTCGCGTACAGGTAGGGCAGAGCTGTGGTCTCGACCAGTTCGGTCAGCAGCCGGGACTTGCCGGCCTGGCGGCGCCCACGGACCGCGAGCATGCGGCCTCGTCCCGAGGCGCGGACCTCATCGAGTTCGGCACGCAGCGTGGCCAGCTCACGGTGGCGTCCCCAGAACTCCACCGGCACCTCCTACAAGCAACAACGTAACAAGCATCACCGTATGTTACAGCTGTGCATGTTAGCGGTGCCACCGAGGTGCCGGCTCCGGTGGCTTCCAGGTGGATCCGGGCCTATCGCCTTGGCTGCGTCCTGCTGACCACCGACGAACGTCTCGCCCGAGCGGTACCCGATCTCGTGAGCGGACACGCCGCGTAGCCATCGCCGACCTGTCGCCACCCGAGGCTGTCAGCGAGGCTGTTACCGCCCGCTCTGCGCGCGAAGATCCTCCCATCCCCATCCGGCGTCGTCGATGAGCAGTTCCGGGTCCCCTGTGAGCAAGGTGGCCCGATGGGCAATGGCCGTCGCGGCGGCGAAGGCATCCGCGTAGGCCATCCGATGATCCGCCTTGATCGCCGCCGCGGCCAGAACCCGATGCTCGGAGGGCAGGTCCAAGCGCAGCCGTGACCGAACCTCGCTGACGACGTCGCGAGCCTCCGTGTCGCCTCGGTCGCGCCGGACGATGTAGAAGACCTCGCCCAGGTTGATCCAGCTCATCACCGGTCGGTCCGCATCGAGGATCCGCTCCACGCGACTCGCCGCGGGTTCAACGCCCTCGAGCAGACGCAGGACCGCCCAACTGTCGAGGGCGAAGATCACCGCGACTCTTCACGTCGGCGATCCGCAGCGCGGTCGCGTTCGAGCTCGTCGACCAACGGCCGGCCGGCGAGACGGCCCTTGAGCCGACCTCGGCTGTGCACGGCCCGAACGGCGACGTGGTCGCCGTCGCGCCAGAACACGACCTCATCGCCGGGTTCGATGCCGAACTCCTCGCGGAGGTCCTTGGGGATCACGACCTGCCCCTTGGGGCCAACCTTGTGAGTCATACGGAGAAGTATAACTCTCGCGAGCGGTCAGTGCTACCCGCACGGATGATGGCGGCGGCGTGCCCCGCGAGGTGCCGACTCCCGTGGCCCGAGTGGTGAAGGCATTGCCACTGCGATGGAGCCGTGGCACCATCGGACTGGTAGAAGAGGAGCTTCAGATGGCGGTCATCGTGAAGCTGGACGCGCAGGGCCGAGTGGTCATCCCGCAGGCGGAACGTGAACGGCTGGGCATGCGTGATGGTGGTGCACTCGAACTCCTCTCCACGCCCGAAGGTGTGCTGCTCGAGCGGCGCCGTCGAGCCACGGTCTCGTCTGGCAAGGACGGACTCCCGCAGGTCACCCTGGACGACCTGGAGACGGCGAGGAACGCCGACGCGATCCAGGCCATCCACGCCCAGCGCGATGACCGGTGATCGATACCTCCGTCATGGTGGCCGGCCTGGTCACCAACCACGAGTTCCATCTGCTGGCCCGTCCCCACGTCGCCGCCGCAGCGCAGGGCCAGGTGCCGGGCATCGTGATCGCCGAGAGCTGGGCCGCCTTGCGGCGTGCGCCGTGGAACCTCGATGCACGAACCGTTGCAGCGGCGCTGTCCCCGTGGACCGACCAGAGCCGCATCGTGGCGACGCAGGCGTCGGCGTACGCGGAGGTCCTGCGCAGCGGCCGGTCGCTGAACCTCGGTGGGAACGTGCACGATCTTCTCATCGCCCTGACCTGCCGAGATCACGGCCTCCCGCTCGTCACGCTCGACCGACGCCAGTCCAACCTCGCCACGGAACTCGCAGGACTGGACACCACGCTCCTGCTCCCCACGTGGTAGCCGAGCACCCCACTCCTCGACCACGTTTCGGCCGTACCGACGCCGCTCATCGCGCAGCGCCGAGGTCCCGTGTCAGCGGCCGGTCGACCAGTACTCGTTGAGACGTGCGATCGCCTCGTGTCTCGTCATGCCGACGAGATCCCGGCGTGTCAGCCCGACCCGGCTGACGAGGAGGTTGACCACATCGACCGGGATGGCATCGTCGACCTCCTCGACAACGTCGTCGGGAGTGCGGTCCGGGGCAACACCGTCACTGACGCACGCCCAGAACTCATCCGCCGTCACGTCGAGCTGGTCACGCAGGATGTGCGCCCACATCCGGGCCCCATAGGATGTCCTGTTCGGCGGCCGTGAGATCCGGGTCCGCAGCACGCGTCCGTCAGCAAGGTCGAGCTCGTAGGTCTCGTGATGGGTGGACGGGACCTGCTGCCAGCCCTCGTTGACCACGAATCGCTTGTGGTCGGCCCGCGTCGGGGTCGGTCGCGATGGGCTCACGCTTGAGGCAGCGCAGGCTGGCCCTCGGGGCCACTCGCCCACGCCAACAGCTCAACATCGTCCGAAACGGCGACGTGTTGGACCAGGGCTGCAGCGTGCTGGTGGTTCGGTGCCCGGTGGAGCCGATCGTCCCAGGCGTCCGCGTAGTCGCGCAGCGCGGACACGAAGTCGCGCAGCGCCTCGTCCAGGGTCGATCCGTCTGCT
>PWEU01000222.1 GCA_003554005.1 Nitriliruptoraceae bacterium | reverse complement strand
GGCGGGGCAGCTGACCTCGGTGGCACGGACCACCGCGCAGCACGGCATCTCCACGACCACCATCGGGGTGGGCGACAACTTCGCCGAGGAGCTGCTGACGGGTATCGCGGACGCCGGCGGTGGGCGCGGATGGTTCGCGGAGTCGGCGGAGGACATCCCCGCGATCTTCTCCGAGGAGTTCGACGACCTCGTGTCCGTCGTGGCCCAGAACGTCAGCGTCGAGCTGCGTCCAGCCAGGGAGATGCAGCTGCTCGCGGTGCTCAACGACTACCCGTCGGTGGCGGTGGAAGGCGGCGTCCAGGTCCAGCTCGGCGACGCCTTCTCCGGACAGCGTCTGCGGCTCGTGCTGCGGTTGCACATCCCGAACCTCGTCAGCCTCGGCGTGCAACAGATCGCGGAGCTGGTCCTGCGCTACGTGACGGTGGGGGAGGAGGTCGTCAGCCACCAGACGAGCTTCCCGTTGCTGGTCAACGCGGTATCTGCTGAGGAGGCCGCGCAGGCGGCGCCGGACCCGGAGGTCCCCGACGAGGTGGTGGTGCTGGCCGCGGCCCGAGCGACCGACCGGGCCCGGCAGCTGGCCGACGACGGTCGACACGAGGCTGCTGCCCACCTGCTGCGGGAGACCGTCCAGCAGCTACGGGAGGTGGCACCGCGCTCCGGGGCTTCGGAGGATCTGCTCCGCCAGGCTGAGCTGCTCGAGAACACGAGCGATGAGCTGGACACCGCCACCTACTCCGCGGCGATGCGCAAGCGGCTGCACTACCGCTCCCACGAGCTGAAGCGGCACCGCCGGCGCCACGACGAGCGGTGACGCGCCGGGCGGTCGCTGAGCGTGTCGGCGGGCGCCCCGGGACGCTCCGGGATCTGCACCCAGCGGTCGCCGGTCGGTAGGACGATGCTTTCGGCTCTGGTGCGCCAGTCCTCGGCCGTCCACGCTGGGAAGCGTGAGGCACCGGGGGTGAGGCCCATGCCTGCGCGGTCGTGGCGTGATTGGCTGGCACTGCTCTTGGTGGCGATGCTGACGGCGGTCGTCGTGACCGCACTCACGCTCTTCGCCGCCTTTCAGATCTACGTCACCGTGGTGACGGGTCCCGACGAGCCGTCGCCGCTCTGGGGTGTGCTGCTGTTGATCCCCACCATGGGTATCGGAGTGCTGGTCGGAGGGATCGCCGGGCTGCGGCGTTGGTGGCTGGCGCTACCGGCGGTGTTCTCGGTCCTGGGGGCGTTCGCTGCGGGTGCGGTCGCGATCAGGTATGAGTTGCTGCCGATCCTGTGGGTGGTGCCGGGGTTCGCTGCGGGCTCGTTGCTGGCCGTCGCGCTGGCCGACGTGCTGGGTGGCGGCAAGCGCAGCTCCCAGGCGCCACGCGGTGTCGGGCGCGACTGACGGCGTCCCTCCCGGCGTTGCGCCGTTGAGCCGAGGGTCTCGCGGGCCGTCAGCCGACGTGGATCTCCGGGTGGTGCTCCTCCTTCAGCAGCGCCGTGAGCTCGGCGTTGAAGGCCTCCACCAGACGCTCGGGGTCGGGGACCAGCCGGGCATCCGCGGAGATCCCGACGGTCAGGTCGCCGTCGTAGCTGAAGATGCTCATCCCGAGCCCGACCCCTCCAGAGGCCGGCACCCAGCCCATGATGCCCGCCAGCTTGGTACCCGCCAGGTAGACCGGTTCCCTCGGCCCGGGCACGTTGGTCAGGACCAGGCTGCCCTTGCTCGCGAACAGGTCGACGACGACCTTCTCGATCTGGACTGGGGTCATGCCCATGACGCTGAGGATCCCGTAGGCGACCACGCCCTCAGCTGAGTTCTTGATCGCGTCCATCCGCCGCTTGATCTCGGCGAGTCGCTCCGTTCGGTCCGCGATGCCGATCGGGAGAGGCAGGAACACGACCCCGAACTTGTTGCCGAGGGGGCGGGGGAGGGGCTCATCCAGCGGACGCAGGTTGAACGGCACGAGCGCCCGGATCTCCTCGGTGAGGCTGTCGCGGTGCTCGAGGTAGGTGCGCAGCGCTCCGGTGACGGCGGTGCAGACCACATCGTTCACCGTCGCCTCGTGGGCACGCCCGATGGCCTTCACGGTCGCGAGGTCGAAGGGGTCCGACCACATCGCCTGCTTCTTCGTGCCCATCTGGCCCTTCAGCACGGTCCGGTAGTCAGGTGGTAGGAACAGGGCCTTGCCAAGGGCCGTGGTCCCGGCCGACGCCAACTCGGCGAGTTGGACGGCCCTGGACGGCTGCGTCAGGACCTCCATTCCCTCGTGGGCGAGCTGTCCTGAGACCTTGACCGCATCCGACACCATCCCGCGAACCCGTCGGGTCAGGGACCGGTCCCGCACCGGCTCCTCGAGGTCGTGGGCCAGGAACAGCGTCTCATCCGCCTGGTCATCGGTCATCGACAGCAGCAGTCGGATGAGCGCGACGCCATCGGCGATGGCGTGGTGGATACGGCTGAAGACGGCCGAGCCGCCGTTGTAGCCCTCGACCAAGTGCGTCTCCCACAGCGGTCGGTCGCGGTCCAAAGGCCGGCTCATCTGCTCGCTCACGTAGCGGTGGAGGGCCGCGCGGTCACCTGGAGCCGGGAGGCGCACCCGTAGGAGGTGACGGTCGAGGTCGAAGGTCGGGTCGTCCTCCCAGCGCACGCGTCCGAACGCGAGTGATGGTGCGACCACCCGTTGGCGGAACTTCGGGTACGGACCGAGGAACCGCTCCTCGTACAACTGGCGGAGACGATCCCAGTCCACGGGCTCGTCGAACCACATGACCCCGTTGACCACCATGCTGTTGGTGGGCCGGTCCATGTTGAGCCAGGCCACATCAGCCGTCGACATCCGCGTGCTCGCCATGCACGTGCTCCCGCTCCACGGCGACCCGGTCGGCCGCTCCCGCTCCCTGGCGTCCTAGGGACAGCTTGACGCTACGAGTCACGGCAGCGTCCGACTAGGGGCGTGTGCCCCGCCGGTGGACATTGAAGCGTGTCACCGGGTCGGTGTGGGCCGCGGCGCTCGCATGGATCGCCGCCACCGAGCGATCGGCCGAGTCTCAACAGCCTCCGCACACGTCGTTGCAGTTCTCGCCCTCCACCAGGCCGCGCCAGTTGCAGTCGACGAAGCCGACCGGTCCGGGGACCTTCTCGAGGAGACAGTTCCCCTCAGCATCGAGGGTTCCAACGTCCATGCAGTAGCCCCTGTCGATGTCCCCGCCTCGCCGTTGTCCGACGGAGTAGAGCCGAGCTTGGTCGAGACGAGCGATGTCGGCAGCGAAGACGTCCTCGCCGTCGTAGAAGGCCTCCCAGCAGTCGTAGGTGAGATCCGACGGGTCGGAGCACCACACGCCCTGGAAGCCCTGCTCGTCCCACCAGGCCAAGATCGCGGCTTCTATGGTTGGGTGATGTCCCGGCTGGACCTCGACGGCTTCCACCTCGGTCTGCCGGTAGCTGCCGAGGTCAGCCGCCAGGTGGCAGAGCTCGCCATCCGGGAGGACTCGGTCTCCTCGTGGCTCGGAACGGACCGAGCGACGGAACGGCTCATCGGTCGACAGGTCGATGATGATGAACGGCTCGACCCGGGTGTCGACCCCGATGGCGATGGCACGGTCCGGCTCCGACGGGAGCGTGCACCGGGCGTCTCCTGGGGCGGGGTGAGGTGATCAGGTGGGTGGCGTGGGGCACCGGCCATCGAGCGGTCGCGGTGCGCGGAGTGCTCGGCGTCCGGTCCTGGGTGGCCGCCGCTCTGCCCATCCGTCGCGCGGCGGCCGCTGGCCGTGATGGCGGTCTCAGGCGCCGGTGACGTCGTGGATGCGGAAGTGGTAGGTGCCGGTTCTCGTGGACCCCCCGGTAGCGCTCGAGGGTGTAGGTGCCGGCCTGTTCGAAGGTGACAACCTGGTCGGTCGTGCTCGCGGGCGTCCGTCCTGTGTCGAAGATCGTGCCCAGTGGGGCAGGACCGACCAGACGCCAGGACATCCCGTAGTCGCTGCTCACGTTCTCGAACGACACCCGCTGCCCCTCCTGCAGATCCAGGCTGTAGGCGTTCACCGCGCCCGGCGTGTCCATAGAGCCAGACCTCTCGAGGATGATCGCCGGGGCCTGGCAGCCACCGGGTGCCGGATCGGGGACAGGGTCGGGGTCCGGTCCGGGTGGGGTGTCGGTGGTGTAGCGCTGGAGGAAGGCGGCGGCGGCTTGGCGGGAGACGGCGACGGTGGGGCGGAAGGTGCCATCGTCGAACCCGGTCGTGACCCCCTCTGAGACCAACCAGGCGATCTCGTCGTGGAAGGTGTGGTCGGTGGGCACGTCAGAGAAGCGGCCGGCAGCCATCACCCCCGTGCTGGACAGCAACACCGCCAAGAGCGTGAGGCTCAGGACCGTCTTGAGACGCTGACACCCCCATCCCTTCCGGCACCCGCCGACGATGGGGCCGTCAGACCACGACCCACCCCGACACACCCACCCCCGGCGCGGCCCAGGAAGCGCTCCTGCTCTGCGTGATCCGAGCCAGGTGGCATCGCAGCACTGCCCGGACAAGGCACGGTCAGGCGGATGCTGTGGCTGGTCCATCGCGCGTCTGAGGCATCGGGAAGCGGCAGGCACCGACCCGACGGCGTGCTGCAGGCGATCGCGACAGCCGTTCGTCGGCTGGTCGGAGACAGCCGGTCCAGCGAGGTACAGAGGTACAGACCGGTCACCCGGGTCGGCTCGTCGGCCTCCTCGGTGAACAGGACACGATGCTGCGCATCGTGATCGAACCGGTCGCGGACGAGGCTCACCGATCCGACGAACCCGATGGCGAACAACGCGGGCCCTTGGCGCTGCACCGCTCGTGATGGCGCGGGAACTCACCTCGGGGCGGGTGGGATCGCCAGGTCGGCGCGCACCCCGTAGTGATCCGAGACCACCGGAGCGTCCCTGCCGGTCAGCACCCGTCGCGCGTCGAGGACCCGCAGATCGGGACTGACGAGCACATGATCGACGCGTCGCCCCAGCAGCCAGTGCTGGTTGGCGAAGGGGTTGGCGAAGGAGAAGGTCGCTCTCGGGCGACCGGCCGCCGCGGCCTGGGCGTCGCGGAGTCCGGCGCCTCGAGGTGGGGCGGCCAGGAGACGCCGGACCGCCCGACTCCGCGCTGCTGCGTTCAGATCACCGACCAGCACCATCGGGCGGGTCGCGGTCTCGTCCCCCCTGCCGTGAGCGCCTTCGGCCCCGTCGGTGCCGGTCGGCAGCGCCTCGAGTATCCGGCGCACCTGCTGGATCCGCAGCCGACCATGACGTCGCCGGAACGCCAGGTGGGTGTTGGCCAGCAGCAGCGACCGGCCGTGGACCTCCACCTCGACGCG
>PWEU01000208.1 GCA_003554005.1 Nitriliruptoraceae bacterium | reverse complement strand
CTGCTCGACACCTTCCAGGACTGGCGGATCCGCGAGAAGCAGACCGACGAGGACACCTACCTCGATGACGAGACCGTCGGTCAGGCCCTCGGCGATCCTCGCCACCAGCGGCACTGACCGCGGCGTCTGCTCACCGCAGCCGCTCGACGATCATCGCCATGCCCTGGCCGCCGCCGACGCACATGGTCTCGAGTCCGATCGTCTGGTCGCGGTGACGCAACCCGTTCAGCAACGTGTTCGTGATGCGCGCTCCGGTCATGCCGAAAGGGTGCCCGAGAGCGATCGCCCCACCGAAGGGGTTGAGGTCCTCGTGGTCGACCCCGAGCTCCTCCGCCGAGGGCAGCACCTGGGCTGCGAAGGCCTCGTTGATCTCCACGATGTCCACGTCGCGGATCGTCATGCCCGCCCGTGCCAGGGCCTGCTGGGCCGCCGCGACGGGGCCGAGACCCATGATCTCTGGATCGAGGGCCGACACGCCGGTGGCGACGACCCGGGCCAGGGGCTCGATACCCAGCTCCGCGGCCTTGGTGTCCGACATCACGATCAGCGCCGCGGCCCCGTCGTTGAGCGGGCAGGCGTTGCCCGCGGTCACGCGACCGTAGGGCCGGAAGACCGGCTGCAGCTCGGCCATCCTGTCCCGGTTCGCGGGCCGCGGCGACTCGTCAGCGTCCATGCCCGACCCGTCGGGCAGGGTGATCGGGGTGATCTCCCTGGCCCAGAACCCCGCCTCAGCCGCCTCGGAGTAGCGGGTCTGGGAGGCGTAGGCGAAGTCGTCCATCGCCTCGCGGCTCACGTCCTTGAGCAGCGCGACATTCTCGGCGGTCTGTCCCATCGGGATGTAGATGTCGGGGATCTCGCTCGGCGCCCAGCTGTCCGCGCCCTCCTGGGCCTGTGACTCGGTCCGTGCGACCGCCTCGGCGAAATAGGGGTTCTGGGTGTCGGGCAGGCTGTCGGAGTTGCCCTTGACGTAGCGGGACACCATCTCGACGCCGGCGGAGACGAACACGTCCCCCTCCCCCGCCTTGATCGCGTGCATCGCCATGCGGGTGGTCTGCAGGCTGGAGGAGCAGTAGCGGGTGATCGTCGTGCCGGGTACCTCCCACCCGAGCAGCGTGGTCACGACCCGGGCCAGGTTGAAGCCCTGCTCGCCCCCGGGGAGCCCGCAGCCGAGCATGAGGTCATCGATGTCCGCCGGGTCGAGCTGCGGGACCTGCGCCATCGCGGCCGCCACGATGGTGGCGGTCAGGTCGTCGGGGCGCAGCTCGGTCATGCTCCCCTTGAAGGCCCGTCCGATCGGGCTCCGGGCAGCGGCGACGATCACGGCTTCGGGCATGGTGGCTCTCCACGGAACGACGTCGAGGTGGTGCGAGGCTCCCGCGGTAGAGGCTAGCGCCGGGCCATCCCCGACCCCCTACCCACGCCGCCACACCCGCCGGCAGCGGCCGGTGCGCCCTCAGCGCGAGGCGTGGAGCAGGGCACGCACCTCGGTCAGTGCCTGCTCGACCAGCGCCGCGCCCTCGCCGGAGAGCTCGGTACCGATCTCCAGGTCGCGGACGGGGATGCGGACCGCCACCGCGCGCTCCGGCCGCCAGCCGAGCTTGGCCGCGAAGGACAGCAACCCGGCCGGCCCGAGGTGGTGGGTCATCAGCTCCCCCGAGCGATCGATCTCGATCGGGCTGACGGTGAGCTCCGACACGTCCACCGCGGCATCGACGATCACCACCAGGCGTCGACGGTCGAAGCTCGGGGCCAGCTCCGGGGTCAGCTGGTGGACCGACGCCACCTCGACGTCATCGAGGTGGAGCGCCTCCAGCCGGTCGGCGACGACCCGGCCCACCGCGTCATCGGTGCGCAGCAGCGAACCGACCCCGATGACGAGCACCGGGGTCGGCTCGGCGCAGGCGCCGTCAGTCGCGACGCCCCTCCTGCAGCAACTCGCCGTCGGGGGCGAGCAGCTGCACCTTCATCGGCATCTGCCCGATCGCATGGGTCGAGCAGGACAGGCAGGGGGCGTAGGCACGGACCCCGGCCTCGATCCGGTTCAGCATGCCATCGGTGAGCTCCGGGCCGTCCCCGAACTCCTTGGCGATCGACAGGATCGTGGCGTTCATCGCGAGGTCGTTCTGGCCCGTCGCGATGATCAGGTTCATGGCGGTGATCAGCCCGTCGTCGTCCACCTCGTAGTCGTGGATCAGCAACCCGCGGGGGGCCTCGGAGGCCCCGACGCCGCGGTTGGCGTTGATGCCGGCCTGGGCCCGCACCCGCGTGTCCAGCAGGACCGGATCGTCCATCAGCGCGGCGATGCGCTCGGCGCAGGCGATGACCTCGAGCACCCGGGCGTGGTGGTAGAGGAACGCCGAGGAGGCGATCCGCCCGTACCGCTCGCGGAAGTCGGCCAGGCCCTGGTCGGCGATCGGGGTGCCGAACCGCTCGGCGATGTTGATGCGGGCCAGCGGACCCACCCGGTACATGCCGGGACGCGGGTCGTCACCGTCCACCCGCGCGCGGTAGTAGGGCGACTTGAGGTAGGAGTCGGACTTGCCGGCCTCGCCCAGGTGCTCGCGGTAGTCGGCCGGGTCGAACTGGTTGAGCACCACCGACCCGTCGTGGTCGATCATCGTGAGGCGTCCGTCGACGTGCTCCCAGGTGCCGTCGGGCTGGACGTGGGAGAGGTACAGCGAGGGGAAGGCACCGAAGGAGGCGAGCTCCCGGTCGAAGCGTCCCGAGACGGAGTCGAGCAGCTCCAGCGTCGCCTCCGCGGCGCTGAGGATCTCGTCGATGTCGGCCGCGATCACGTCGCGCTGCTCGGTGGTGAAGGCCTCCGTGACCCCTCCGGGCACGATCTGGTGGCCGTGGACCCGTCGGCCGGAGACCGAACGGATCACCTCCTGGCCGAACTGACGCATCCGGATACCGCGCTTGGCGATCTCCGGTTCCGCCTGCATCAGCCCGAAGACGTTACGTGTGGCCGGGTCGTGGTCCATGCCCAGCAGCAGGTCCGGGGCGGAGAGGTGGAAGAAGCTCAAGCTGTGGGACTGGAGGATCTGCCCGAGGTTGAGCAGCCGCCGCTGACGCAGCGCCGCGGGCGGCGGGGTGACCCCGAGGATCGCATCCCCGGCCTTGGAGGCGGCCAGCAGGTGACTGACCGGGCAGATACCGCAGGTGCGGGCCGTGATCCCCGGCATCTCGGCGAGCGGCCGTCCCTTGCAGAACTCCTCGAAACCACGGAACTCCGTGACGTGGAAGCGCGCGTCGGCGACCTCGCCGGCGTCGTCGAGGCGCAGCGTGATCTTCGCGTGCCCCTCGATGCGGGTGACCGGATCGATGGTGTGGTGGATGTCGTGCACGGGGTCCTCGTGATCGTCGGCGTCGGCCGCGGGGCGGGGCGACGGGCGCGGAGTGGTCAGCCGAAACGCAGGTCCTCAGGGCCTCGCCAGGTCAGGTCCGGGATGCCCTCACCGGCGGCCAGGGACTCGAGCAGGCGGGACAACAGCGTCCAGATGCGCTCGGCCGACGGCGGGCAGCCGGGCAGGTAGACGTCGATCGGGATGACCTCGTGCAGCGGCTCCGAGTGGGGCAGCAGCGCCGGTACCACCTCCGAAGGGAAGTGGCCGTTGATGTCGGGGTGGTCGACGTAGACGCGTCGCACCAGTTCTGTCGGGTCGCCCATGCTGTTGCGCAGGGAAGTGATGTTGCCGCTCACCGCGCAGTCCCCGAAGGAGACGACGTAGCGGGAGTTGGAGCGGACCGCGCGCGCGAGCTCGAGGTTGTCCTCATTGGTGACCGCCCCCTCCACCAGCGTCACGTCGACGTTGGGTGGGAACTCCTTGGTGTCGGTGAGCGGACCGTAGACCAGGTCGGCCATCGCCGCGAGGTCGAGCAGCTTCTCATCGAGGTCGAGGAAGGACATGTGGCAGCCCGAACAGCCCCCCAGCCACGCCGTGGCGACCCTGAGTCGCGTCGTCTCGTCCACAGCGGTCTCAGCGCTCACGCGTCAGCCTTCCGGTCGAGCCACTCGCCATCCTCGCGGGCCGCGGCCAGGAACGCCACGACATCCGGATCGTGCACCATCTCCGAGGTGGCGCGCCCCTTGAACGACAGCGCGCCGGTGGGGCAGACCAGGACGCACTTGCCGCACCAGGTGCAGTCCGCCACCTCACCCCAGGGCTGGTCCATGCCGGCCACGATCCGGCCCTGACTGCCACGCATCGCCATGTCCCAGACGTGCGCGCCCTCCACCTCGTCACAGACCCGCACGCACCGGGTGCACAGCACGCACCGGTTGCGATCGAGGCTGTACTTGGGATGCGAGGCGTCGACCGCCTGATCCGGGTGGGCGAAGTCGTAGTGGATGTGGTCGACGTCGTGCTCGGTCGCCAGGTCCTGCAGCTCGCACGAGCCCGAGGAGACGCAGAAGGCGCAGACGTGGTCACCCTCGGCGAACAGCAACTCGACGATCCGCCTCCGGTGCTCGTGGAGGTCCCAGCTCTGGGTGGTGACCTCCAGCTCAGCGGTCACCTCCAGCGCACACGCCGGGGACAGCCGACGGTCTCCCGCCACCTCGACGACACACAGACGGCAGCCGCCGTAGACCGACAGCCCCTCCAGGTGGCACAGGGTGGGGATCCTGACCCCCACGCGACGGGCGAGCTCGAGCAGGGTCTCACCCTCGTAGGCCTGGTGTTCGACGCCGTCGATGGTGACCGGCACGTTCGGGCGGGGTCCGGTGCGCGGCCTCATCGGGCACCCCTCTCGGTCGTCGCGGCGGCTCGCTCGGGCTCAGCCGTCCACCGCGCATCGCTGCCGCCGAAGGTCTCGTCCGGCACCAGCAGCTCCAGGTACTCGTCGCGGAAATGCTCCAGGGTGGAGAACACCGGGTTCGGGGCGCTCTGGCCCAGCCCGCACATGCTGGTGGCGCGCACGGTGTGGCACAGGCTCTCGAGGTGCTGCAGGTCGCGCTTGCGACCGACCCCTTCGCAGATGCGGTCGAGGAAGGCGTGCATCTTCACGGTGCCCACCCGGCACGGGCTGCACTTCCCGCAGCTCTCGTCCCGGCAGAACTCCATGTAGAAGCGCGCGACCTCGGGCATGCTGACGGTGTCGTCCATCACCACCAGGCCACCCGAACCCATCATCGAGCCGAGCTGCTGCAGGTTCTCGTAGTCGACGGGGGTGTCGAGGTACTCGGCGGGGATGCAGCCGCCCGAGGGGCCACCGGACTGAGCGGCCTTGAACGCGCGCCCACCGGGGATCCCGCCACCCATCTCCTCGACGATCTCGCGCAGGGTGATCCCCATCGGGACCTCGATCAGCCCCGTGTTG
>PWEU01000193.1 GCA_003554005.1 Nitriliruptoraceae bacterium | reverse complement strand
GCGCTCGCGACGAGGAGGATGCCGGCCAGCCACGCGACCGCCGACAGGCGCGTGGTGGGAGCGTTCCGGGAGGCAGGGCGAGCCATGGCCGCAACGGTAGCCGAGGGTGCCGGCGACCCACCGGCGCCGCGGCCCGGCCGGCGCCGCGGCCCGGCCGCATACGCCGCCGGCCGCACGCGCTGCCGGCTGCGAACCAGGACCGAGAATGGGATGGATGGGGTCGGCCGTCCCAGGTGTTGCCACCGCGACCAGACCTGAACGGAGCTCCCGGTGCCCACCACCACGACCGATCCTCACGCGCGGGGGGTCCGCCGTCGCGGCGCCTGGCTCCGGCTCGGTGTCCTGCTGCTGCTGGTGGTGATCGCCGGGAGCCTGGTGCTGGTGACCGACGACCTCTCGATCGCCGGGCTGCGCGAGCAGGTGAGCGGGTGGGGGCCCGCCGCCCCGCTGCTGTTCGCCCTGCTGTACGCCGTGGCCACCGTGCTACTGCTACCCGGGACGCCCTTCCCCCTGGCCGCCGGTGTGGTGTTCGGGCCGCTGCTCGGGGCGGCGACCGCGCTGGTCGGGGCCACGCTCGGAGCGACGGGTGCCTTCCTGGTGGGCCGCGCCATCGGCCGCAGCGCCGTCGAGGAACTGGCGGGGGAGCGGGTCCAGGCCGTCGACCGTCACCTCGGTGAGCGCGGGTTCATGAGCGTGCTGGTCGTCCGTCTGATCCCGCTGTTCCCCTTCAACGTCGTGAACCTCGTCGCCGGCATCACCGCGATCGGGCTGACGGCGTACGTGATGGCCACGGCGATCGGCATCGTCCCGGGCGTGTTGATCCTGGCCTCCACCGGGGGAGCGTTGGACGATCCGACCTCCCCGCGCTTCCTCGCGTCGGTGGGCGCCTACCTTGCGTTGCTCGTCGGGACCTCGGTGATCGCGCGTCGGCTGCGGGCGCGCCGGCCCGAGCCCGAGGTCATCCGGGAGTAGGCCGTGCTCGACGCTCCGCTCCGGCGCCGGCTGGCGTCGACCTTCGACCGCGCCGGTGCCGCTCTCGCGCGTCGCGGCGTGCGGCCGATGGCCCTGACCGTCCTCGGCTTGGTGCTCGCGCTGGCTGCTGCCGTGGCCGCCGCGGCCGCCGCCTTCCCGCTGGCCGCCGGGCTGTGGCTGTTGTCACGCATCCCCGACGGGCTGGACGGTCCGGTGGCGCGGGCCCGGGGGGAGGCCGGCGCCTTCGGCGGATGGGCGGACCTGACCTCGGACATGGCGGCCTACGGCACCTTCGTGGTGGGCTGCGCGATCGGGCAGCCCGAGGCCGCGACCGCCTGCCTGGTCCTGCTGCTGACCTACTACGTCAACGGGGCCTCGCTGCTGGCCTACTCGGCGGCGGCCGAGAGGGCCGGCGTCGAGGCGCCGGACAGCCGGACCTTCCACTTCACCGGCGGGCTGGCGGAGGGCACCGAGACCATCGCGGTGCACACCGCGATGGTGGTGTTCCCGGCCGCGATGGCCCCGATCGCCTGGGCCTTCGCCGCTGTGGTTGGCGTGACGATCCTCCAGCGGGTCCGGCTAGCGCGACGGGTCCTCTCGGCGGCGTGAGTCGGCCGCCGAGCCCGGTCAGCGTCGCAGGCGCCGGGCCCACAGCACGGCCCGGGTGGCCGGGCGCAACCTCGCGAGCGCCGCGCGGAGCTCCGTGAGCGACGCGGCGGCGATGTCGTCGCTCCAGGTCGGGAAGGCGTGGGTGGACCCCCGCGCGATCGCGGACAGCTTCGCGCCCTGCTGGCGCCAGGCCACGACCTCGCCGATCGTCTCGCCGGCGCGCGGGCCGACCACGGTCGCCCCGACAAGTCGCCCCTTGGGATCACCGACCAGCTGTGCGAACCCGTCGGTCCGCGCCTCCGCCCACGCCCGGTCGACCTCGGCGTGGGCCGCACGCCGGACACGGATGCCGGGCCCGAACCGCTCGCGGGCCTCGGCGGCGCTGAGCCCGACCCGGGCCACCTCGGGGTCGGTGAAGGTGACCCATGGGATGCGCTCGTGATCGACCCGGGCCCGCAGCCCGAACAGGGCGTTCTGCACCACCGTCGCGCCGTGGGCGGAGGCCACGTGGGTGAAGGGCAGCAGCGCCGTGACGTCCCCGCCGGCGTACACCCTCCGGTTGGTCGTGCGCAGCAGGTCGTCCACCACGACCGCGCCGCGGCCGTCCACCTCGATGCCCGCGGCCTCGAGCCCGAGGCCGGTGGTCCGTGGCCGCCGACCGACGGCGACCAGGATCCGGTCGAAGCCCACCTCGTCGGGGGGTGCGTCGCCACGCTGCAGGGTGAGCTGCCAGCCGTCGTCGCCGTCGCCTGCGGGCGTGACGGCGGTGGCGCGCGCCCCGGTGCGCACGTCGACGCCCTCGCGCACCAACGCGGCCTGGAGGGCCTCGCTGGCCTCGGGCTCCTCCCGCGGGAGCAGGCGCGCCTCCATCTCCACGATGGTCACCTCGGCTCCGAGCCGGGCGAAGGCCTGCCCGAGCTCGCAGCCGATCGGGCCACCGCCGAGCACGACCAGTCGAGCAGGTAGCTCCTCGAGGTCCCACACCGTGTCGGTCGTCATCGGCGCCGCATCGGCGAGCCCGTCGATCGGCGGCAGGACCGGCGCGGCACCGGTGGCCACCATGGCGGTGCGGAAGCGCAGCCGCTGTCCGTCCACGGCGACCGTGTCGTCGGCCACGAACCGTGCCTCGCCCTGGACCACCTCGACGCCCTCGGCCCGGAGCCGGTCCGGGCTGTCGTGCGGCTCCAACGCACCGATCGCCCCGCGGACGTGGCTCATGACCTCGGCGAGGTCGACGGTGACCTGGTCGGCATGGACGCCGAGGTGGCCGCTGTGGCGGGCGGTGTGGGCAGCCGAGGCCGCGGCCAGCAGCGCCTTCGAGGGCACGCACCCGGTCCACAGGCAGTCCCCGCCGGTCCTCGCACGCTCGAGCAGGGTGACGTTGGCGCCCTGGCCGGCGGCGCCGACGGCCGCCACGAGCCCGGCGGTCCCGCCGCCGACCACGATCAGGTCCCTGCGTGCCACGTGCGCTCCTATCCTCGCGGGAACGGGCCGGAGGGTCGAGCCGGCGCCCGTCCGAGGCAACACCCAGGACGTCGCGCAGCTTCCCACAGCGTCCCGGCCGAGGATGTCCCCTTCCAAGGAGCGCTCGTTGCAGGTCCTGGTGATCGGTTCGACGAAGGGCACGGGCAACGCCCTGGTCCGTCAGCTGCTGGCGGACGGGACCGAGGTCCGGGCCATGGTCCGCGATCCCGTTCAGGCCGCGCCGTTGGAGGCGCTGGGTGCCACCGTGGTCGTTGGTGACCTCGAGGGCGACCTGGACGGCGTGGTCGACGGCGTGGATGCGGTCGCGTTCTGTGCCGGTTCCGGGTCGAAGACGGGTCCGGATGCGACGCTGCGGGTCGACCTCCACGGTGCGGTCCGGATCATCGACGCCTGCACGGAAGCCGGCGTGGACCGGTTCGTGATGCTGTCCTCGATGGCTGCGGACGACCCGATGCGGGGCAACGAGCGGATCCGGCACTACCTCGCCGCCATGCATGCCCGGGATCGGATCCTGGTCGCCAGCGGCCTCGCGGCCACGATCGTGCGACCCGGTGGTCTCACCCACGAGCCCGGCACCGGGCGCGTGCAGGTCGGGGTCCCTCGGCTCGATGCCCGCGGCACCATCCCCCGTCAGGACGTCGCCACGGTGCTCGCCCGCTGCCTCGCCGACGACGCCACGATCGGTGCGACCTTCGAGCTCGTCAGCGGCGACACCCCGATCGACGACGCGATCGCCGAGGTGGTCGCCGCCTCAGGCTGAGCGGACCGCCGCGACGAGGTGGGCGAGTGCCGTGCCCGCGTCGGTACGCAGCACCACGTCGGCGCGGTCGTCATAGGGCGTCGGCTCGGCGTTGATGACCACGAGCATCGCGCCGGCCTCCAGCGCCGTGCGGGGGAGGAGCGCCACCGGATGCACGGTCAGCGAGCTTCCCACGGCGAGGAAGACGTCGGCCGCCATGGTCACATCGTGGGCCCGCTGGAGCAGCGCTGGGTCCAGGGACTGCCCGAAGGCGACCGTGGCGCTCTTGAGGATCCCGCCACAGTCCGCGCAGCGCGGGTCGTGGTCGCCGGCGCGGACCCGGTCGAGGACCGGCAGGGCCGGCTGCCGCCGGTCGCAGGACAGGCACGTGACCTCCCGCACCGTGCCGTGGATCTCGATCACCCGTCCGGGCGAGCTGCCGGCCAGCAGGTGGAGGCCGTCGACGTTCTGGGTGATGAGTGCGGTCAGCCGCTCGAGCCGCTCGAGCTCCGCCAGGGCGAGGTGGCCCTCGTTCGGCTCGGCCTGCCACGTCGGCTCCGCCGCGCGGCGGCGCCAGGCCTCCCGACGGATCTCGTCGTCGCCGAGATAGGCGTCGATGGACACGTACCGCTGGGCGCTGGGATCCTTGGTCCACACCCCCTGGGGGCCACGGAAGTCCGGGATGCCAGAGGCGGTCGACACCCCGGCGCCGGTCAGGGCGACGACGACGTCGGCGGCGCGGATCCGTGTGGCGACGGCGCGCACCCCCTCCGGGTCGAGCTCCGGTTCCCCGGGCCGTCGCTGTGCATCCATGGTGTCGTCGCCTCCTGCCGGGCAAGGTAGGCGAGCCGGCGGCGCCGTGGGCCCGTCGCTGCTTGACTCGCAGGCGTCGATGCTTCGCCACCCACCTCCGAGGTCCGCCATGCCGACCCCGCACCTCTCCGCCGCCCCCGGGCAGTTCGCCGACACCGTGCTGCTGCCCGGTGATCCGCGACGTGCCCGCCACATCGCCGAGCGGTGCTTCGACGCCGCGGAGCAGGTCAACGAGGTCCGTGGGGCGCTGGCTTTCACCGGCACCTACCAGGGCATGCCGATCTCGGTCCTCGGGACCGGGATGGGGATCCCGTCGGCCTCGATCTACACCACCGAGTTGGTCCGCGAGTACGGAGCGCAACGGTTGGTGCGGGTCGGCTCCTGCGGAGCGGTGCAGGAGGAGCTTGCCCTCCGCGACATCGTGCTGGCCATCGGAGCGTGCACCGACTCCGGCGTCAACCGTGCCCGCTACGACGGTCTCGATTTCGCAGCCACGGCGGACTTCCACCTGCTGCGCGCCGCGGCGGAGGCCGCCGAGGCCCGCGACCAGGCGGTGGCGATCGGCAACGTGCACAGCGCCGACCAGTTCTACGACCCCCGGGGCACCCTGGTGGAGACCATGCGCGGGATGGGCGTGCTCGCGGTGGAGATGGAGGCGGCCGGGATCTACGGCGTCGCCGCCGAGCACGGGGTCCGCGCGCTCACGGTGCTGACCGTCAGCGATCACATCCTGCG
>PWEU01000337.1 GCA_003554005.1 Nitriliruptoraceae bacterium | reverse complement strand
TGATGGTGGCGACGGGCTCCTGGGACATGGTCTCCACACGGCTCGGGATCGGGGTGACGGCCGGCTGGGCCGCTGGTGCCGTCGGTCGGTGGTAGTTGCGAGCTGTTCGCAGTGTAGGGCGACCGGACCGCGAGCACAGCCCCTTGCGCCTACCGTCGCCCCCGGCCGCGCGGCCGGCCGACGAGCTGGCGACCTCGGCGGCGCGGGCACGGTCCCGTCGCCGCAGGTGAGGAGGAAGACCCGATGCTCGCACTCCCCGTCGTGGTCGACGACGCGCACCGCCAGCACGACCCGGCCTTCGAGCTCAACGCCGGGCAGCGGGTGGCGCCGGTCTACGAACGCCCGGCCCGCGTCGACGCGATCCTCGCGGGCCTGCGCACGATCGGGATCGACGAACGTCGTGCTGTCCAGCACGGCGACGAGGTCCTCGACGGCGTCCACGACCCCGGCCTGGTGGCCTACCTGCGGGACGCCTATCCGGCCTGGCGGGCCGCGGGTGGACCCGAGGTGATGATCGCCGACACCTTCCGCTCGCCCCGATGGGCCGGTGGGGGGCGACGCCCCACCTCGCCGCTGGGCTCTCTCGGGTGGTTCTGCACCGACACCGCCACGCCGCTGGTGGCGGGCTCCTACCTCGCCGCCCGGGCCGCGGTCGACGTCGCCTGCACCGCCGTGGACCTGGTCCGCTCGGGGTCGTCAGCCGCCTACGGCGTGACGCGGCCGCCCGGCCACCACGCCGGGCCCGACTACTTCGGCGGGTTCTGCCTGCTGAACCACGCCGCCGTGGCCGCCCACCGGTTCCGTGCCGAGGGCCGCGTGGCCATCATCGACGTGGACGTGCACCACGGCAACGGCACCCAGGACATCTTCTGGACCGATCCGCAGGTGCTGTACGTGTCGGTCCACACCGACCCCGATCACCAGTACCCGTACTTCTCGGGCTACCCGGAGGAGCTCGGAGCCAGGGTGGGGCACGGCACCACGCGGAACCTCCCGCTGGCCCCCGGTAGCGGAGACGGCCCCGTGCTCCACGCCGTCGAGGTGGCTTGCGAGCTCGCCGACGCCTTCGACCCGGTCGCCGTGGTCGTCTCCCTCGGCTGCGACGCCCTGGACGCCGACCCCCTGGGGCAGCTGTCCGTCTCGGCCGCAGGGTTCAGGGGCATCGGCCGGCTGCTGGGTGCGCTACGTCGGCCGACGGTGCTGCTCCAGGAGGGTGGGTACGCCCTGGACCTGCTCGGCGCGGTGGTGGCCGAGACCCTGACCGCCTTCGAGACCGCCCATACCAGCTGACCGCCCCCTCCTCCTTGGCCACTACCCGCCAGGCGCCGGCGCCCTCCCGCACCCCGCCCCCGCCCCCGCTACCGCCACCAGGGTGTTGCGCGCCCGGGTTGGGGAACCTGACCCCCGCCTCCCGACGCCCAACTTCCCCAACCCCACACGCCAACACCCCCCACCCCCGGGTTGGGGAACCTGACCCCCGCCTCCCGGGGCCCCACGCACCCAACCCGGCGGGCGAGCCGGCGGCCGAGAGCACCACGCGGGCGAGCCGGCGGCCAACAGCACCCGGCGCTCAGGCGGTCGCAACCCGCGCGACGACCCCCGGCACGATGCCCGCGTCCAGCACCCTGGTGACCAGCGGGTCCAGCGCCGAGAGCAACGACGCGCTGCGCTCGGCGCCGAAGGCCGCCCACGCCGGAGCAGCCAACTCGTCGGTCCGGCGCTCCAGATGCTCCCGCAGGGCCACGCCATCGGTGGTGAGCGCCCCCTCGGCGTCCAGCAGTCCCCGAGCTCGCAGACGGTCGGCCGCCGCATCCCACTCCGCGTCGCTGATGCCGCGGGTCGCCCCGAGGATCGCCCGCAGCTTCGGGGGGTCTCCCCGAGTGGTCAGGTGCGCTTCGACGCCGTCGAGCTCGGCGTCCACCAACAGCGCCACGTGCCCGTCGCCTCGGGATTCGCGGATGCGGGTGGCCGCCTGCCACAGCACCAGCTCCGGATCGCCGCCCCAGGCCACGCTGCTCCAGGCAGCGGCCAGGGGACGCCCGAGGACCGGCTGGAGCAGCGCCGCTTCGCGCGCGAGCTCGGCGGCACGCGGGAGCTCGTCGGCAGCACCGATCAGCTCGTGCAGCAGGTCGGTCAGGGCCCGCTGATCCGCCTCCAGCACCTGCTCGGGTGTGGCGGTGGCCCAGGCGGCCGGCAACGCGCGGGCGATCATCGCAGGCGAGAAGCCGTAGAAAGCGGCGGTCACCAACTCCGGTCCGATGGGACCCATCGGAGCGCTGCGACCGGCGACGTAGCCGACCATGCGGTCACCAAGCCCCAGCCGCGCCTGCGCTTCCAGCACCGGCGGGGCGAAGTAGGCCAGGACGTGGATCGCCTCGAGTCGGCCCCACAGCTTGCGACCGATGGTTGCGGGCGTCGTCTCATCCACGTCGGCTCCTCGTTGTCGGGCGTCGCCGGCCGGCCCCGGGCGTCGCCGGGCGACCCCGGAAGACGCCGGGCGGCCCCGGATGACGCCGCATGGTCCGGGTGGCGCCAGGGGGCGACGAACGCTAGGTCACGCTCGCCGGCAGCGCCCCACCGGCGAGCGCACCTCGCCACCCCGCCACCCCGCGGACACCCCATCTCGCCGCGCCGACACCCTCGTACCCTGCGCGTGTCCGCAGCCCGGCCCGCCCAACCCACCTCGAGGCGACCGTGAGCGAACGTCTGACCCGCGAGCAGGCGGCCCGCCTGCTGCAGGTGACGTTGCCGTGCGCCGATGGTCAGCTCAAGCGTGCCTACCGCCGGTTGGCCCGGCAGCACCACCCCGACCGAGGCGGGGACGTGCGCGTCTTCCACCAGCTCCAGGCAGCCTTCGAGCGGCTCGCCGAGGAGGACGTCACCCGTCCAGTCGTCGCCCGTGGCCGCCCGTCGCGCACCCCGGCCAGCGCCCCACGTACGCCGAGCCGCTCCGAGCTGGCGGCCATCGATCTGGACCTGCACATCCCCGACCGGCCCACGCCCCTGCGAGCCAGTCTGGTCGCCAGCGCTCTCGCCCGCCCCCACCCGGCTGCGCTGCACCCGCTCCGCGCCGTCAGCCGCGCTCCCGGGACCCGGCTTAACCGCGCTGCCGCGATCCTCGCCGCCGACCTCACCTCCACCGTCCACATCGAGGTGGCCGCGGACGACCGCGGACGACAGGTCGTCGCCCTCGAGGTCACCGCGGCTGCTCGACGAGCCCGCCGGGCGTTGGACGCGGTCGCGCTCGAGGGCGAGTGGATCCGGCGCCGCCGGACGTCCACGGTGCAGCTCAGCAGCAGCCTCGAGCCCGGGCCCGACCGCGGTCGGACCGCGGTGGCCACGACCATGCGGCTCGTCCGGCTGCTGGAAGCGGCGTCATGGCCCCTCGAGCAGTGGCTCCTGGCACCCCCCGCGAACGGGCAGCCGCGGTCCTGATCCGGTCGGGACAGCACCCGGGCCGCGGCAGCTCGCTCACACGGCGACCCCCCGGCGCGCACGTCCCCGCAACAGCACGGCCCCGCCCCCCGCGCCAGCACGCCCCCGCGCCAGCACGCCCCCGCAGCAGCACAGCCGCGCCCCCGCGTCAGCAGACCCCCGGGGCCACGAGCTCACCTGCGTCGAGGCGTTCGAGCAGCGTCTCGACCGGCACGGCCAGACCGACCCCGGCGTCCACCTCGACCGCGAACACGACCCCGACGACGAGGCCGTCGCGGTCCAGCAGCGGGCCGCCCGAGCTGCCCAGGGAGATCTCCACCTCGACCCGGATCACCTCGGCGGGCTCGCCGAGCACGGTCCCGTCCACCATCCCGAGGACGCGACCCGGGCTGACCTGGGCCGGTCCGCCACCGGGGTAGCCGACGGCGAACACCTCCTCGCCTCGCTCCACCGGAGCGGTCCGGAGCTCGGCCACTGGCAGGTCACCTCGGTCCTCGAGCTGCAGCAGGGCGAGATCGGTATCGGTGGCCACACCGGTGACCTCCGCCGCCAGGGAGCGTCCGTCCCAGGTGTTCACCGTGACCTCGCGGGGCTGCTCGATCACGTGCCGGTTCGTCACCACGACGCCGTCGGCCAGCACGAACCCGGATCCCAGCCCGAACTGCTCGCAGCCCAGGGAACGCACCCGCACCGTGACCTCCTGGGCGCGCCGCTCGACCGAGGTGGCCGCGACCTCGGGCATCTCGAAGCCCTCGGTCTCGACCCCCGCCGGCGTGTCGAGCGGGGCGGTGGGGGGCTCGACGCACGCGGCCAGGGCCAGGCCGGCGAGCAGCAGCCCACCGATGCGCAGCCGGGAGCTCACGAGCGCAGCAGACGGTCGGCCGCTGCCTCAGCGCTGGCGGCGGCGGTACGGGCCTCGTTGCAGAACCGGGTGACCTCGCCGGAGCGCGCGTTCAACGCATCGATGTCCACGTCCTGCCCGGTGTTGGCCCGGTTGAACGCCTCCACGGAGGCGGACTGCAGGTCGAACAGCTGCGCGACACAGGTGTCCAGCGCCCCGGTGGCGTCGGAGATCAGCTCCGACAGCTCGATGAACACGTCCCGCTCCACCTGGACGGTGGTGGCGGTGTCCTCGGCCCGAGCCTTCTCGTCCGCGAGGGTGCGGACCCGGTCCTCCAGCTCGTCGACGTCCCGCTCGGAGGTGGTCAGGGCGTCCAGGGTGGCCTCGAGCTGGTCGGCCACCTCCGCACGCTGGTCGTCGACGGTGTCACGCTGGGCCTCGAGCGCCAGCGCGCGCTCCTCCCACTGCTCGGCCACGTCCCGCTGGTCGACGGCTACGACCGTCGCGGTGACGGCGCCGACGGTGGCCAGCACCAGGAGCACGATCATCGCCACGGTGGGCCAACGCCGACGCCGAGGTGGTGGCGTCGCCGAGGAGGTGGACGACGAGAGCGACGCCGGGTCGGACGAAACCGCCCAGGGTTCCTGGTTCACCAGCAGGGATCCTCCGCGAGCGAGGGAAGGCGCGACGGTCGACTCGCCACGGCGATGGTGCCACCTCCGCCGGGTGCCGCTGACCATGGCGGTCACGGCCATGCGGCCCCGCCGCCAGCGGCTGTCACACCTCCCCCACTCCGTCCCACGGATGCGGCAGGCTTGCGCCTCCGTTGGGACGGATCGATCCCCGTCGGACCAGGTCCACACCCGCCGGGAAGCACCCCGCCACCGCCCGCAGGACCAAGCCTCAGGAGGACGCCCCGGTGCCGGTCGACGACGCCCCCAGCACGGTCGAGGCGCTGCTGCGGACCGCAGCTGCCGCCGATGCCCGCGACGCCCGGGCTGTGTTGTCCAGGATCGACGGTGTGCGCCTGGTGGAGCTGGTCGTGACACAGACCGAACTCGCCGTCGACGAGGCTCGACCACGCCCTGCCGGCATCGACGCGGTC
>PWEU01000321.1 GCA_003554005.1 Nitriliruptoraceae bacterium | reverse complement strand
CGGCGCAACCAGCGCAGCGCGTCGATCCATCCCACCTCGTCGCTGGACAACAGCGCCAGGTCGGTATCGGATGCGAGGCCGTCGAGGTGCGCCTGGGCGAGCTCCCGGAGATCCTCCGGGGTCAACCGTCGGCCACGAGCGTGACTGGCGATGGTGGTCCCTCCGTACGCTTGCGAGCCTCAGCCGCAGCGATGCGGCCCGAGGTCGGGATCGATCGGTCGGTGACGGCACGCGGATGGGCGCGTCACGGTCCGGTCCGTTCGACGCGCGGCATGGCGCATCGAGGTCGGCACCCTGGCAGACGGCGTGGAGCGGTCGTACCGTCCGCTGCCCCGACAGCCGGCGCATCCTCACACCGTGGGGCCATCGGGACGACGGGACCCGTCGGGCCGAGGAGCGGCCGCCCTGAAGGTGGCTCGACCCCGGCCTGCCCGGCTCGCTGGTCGCGATCGGACGTCCCGGTCCCGTTCTGCCGTCAGCGTAGCGCGCATCGGTGCCGGCTGCCCGGAGCCGTCCACCTCGTCCGGACGGGGCCCGGCCCTCAGTGCACGGCGTGCAGCGAGGGGTTGTGGTGGGGTGGGATCTCCTCACCCGGCCCCACCGGTTGCGGTGGGGTCCCGTCACCGAAGGGGCGACCACCGAGCTCCTCGCGGAAGTGCGGGGTGGCCCACCCGGTCAGGTCCGGGCCGAGGGGCACGATGCCGGTCGGGTTGATGTCGGTGTGGACCTCGTAGTAGTGCCGCTTGATGTGGACGAAGTCGGTCGTGTCACCGAAGCCCGGGGTCTGGAACAGGTCGCGGGCGTAGGCCCACAGCACCGGCATCTCGGTCAGCTTCGAGCGGTTGCACTTGAAGTGGTTGTGGTACACGGCGTCGAACCGGGCCAGCGTCGTGAACAGGCGCACGTCGGCCTCGGTGATCGTGTCCCCCACCAGGTACCGACGGGTGGCCAGGCGGTCGGAGAGCCAGTCCAGCCGGGTGAACAGCCGCGCGTAGGCCTGCTCGTAGGCCTGGCGGGTCCCAGCGAACCCGGCCTCGTACACCCCGTTGTTGACGTCACGGAACACCCGTTCCGCCACCTCGTCGATCTCGTCGCGCAGCGGCGCCGGGTACAGCTGTGGGGCGCCCTCACGGTGGTGCGCGACCCACTCGGTCGACAGGTCCAGGGTGATCTGCTGGAAGTCGTTGGTGACCACGGCACCCGAGGGCACGTCCACGATCGCCGGCACGGTGATCCCCCGCTCGTAGCCGGGGACCCGGGCCTCGTAGGCGTCCTTCAGGCGCGGGATCTGCAGCCCCGGGTCCACCCCGCCCGGATCCAGGTCGAAGGTCCAGCTCCGCCAGTCGTGGGTCGGGCCCGCGACGGCCATCGGCAGCACCTGCTCCAGACCGAGCAGCCGACGCACGATGATGGCTCGGTTCGCCCAGGGGCAGGCCCGGCTGACCACCAGGCGGTAGCGACCGGGCTCCACCGGCCAGCCGCTGCTGCCGTCGGCGGTGATGCGGTCCGGCAGGTAGTTCATGTCCCGGCGGTACTCGTCCTCGATGTAGCCGCGGCCGATCCCCTGGCCGTCGTCGTCCGAGGGGTGGTCGCGATCGGTGCTCACGGGGGCTCCTGGTCGGTGGGGTGGACAGCGCCGCACGAACGGCGGTAGCTGCGGTGTTCGTCGCCGCCGCCACCTTCGTCCGGGTCGCGGGCGGGCACGCGGCCCCCCATCGTGCCAGGCTCGTGCCCGACGAGGAGCGCACCGATGCCGACGACCACCCCAGGCCACCCGGCCGACGCCCACCGCCCCGACCACGACCCGTCGGGGCCCCTGGCACTGCCTGAGGGCGTGGCCACCGCCGCCCAGGTGGCGCGTGCCGCCGAACACGACGGCAAGGTGGCGGACTACATCGCCCCGCTGGCCGAGGTGGACCCTTCGCGCTTCGCGCTGGTCGCCAGCGAGCTCGACGGCACCGAGCACCTCGACGGGGACGTGGACGAGGCCTTCGCGATCCAGTCCGTCTCGAAGGTCTACTCGCTGGTCCTGGCCCTCCAGGCCGCCGACGCCGGTTCGGGGGTCGAGGAGGAGCTGTGGTGCCGGGTCGGCCGGGAACCGTCGGGTGACCCCTTCAACTCCCTCGTGCAGCTCGAGCACGAACACGGCATCCCGCGCAACCCGATGATCAACGCGGGCGCCCTGGTGCTGGACGACGTGCTGCTCGACCCCCTCGACGACCCCGTGGCGGCGACCTGCGAGCTGCTGTCCGAGCTGTGCGGTGAGGAGATCGGCCTCGACGAACGCATCCTGCGCGCGGAGCAGAGCACGTCCCACCGCAACCGGTCCCTGGCCCCCCTGATGGCGGACTTCGGCAACCTCCGCAACGACGTCGAAGCGGTGCTGGACAGCTACATCGGTGCGTGCGCGATCTCCATGTCCAGCCGGCAGCTCGCTCGGGCCCCCCGTTTCCTCGCCAACGGCGGGGTGGATCCGTCCACCGGTCGGCGCGTCCTGGCCGCTCCCCTGGCCCGCCGGGTCGCCGCGGTGATGCTGACCTGCGGGACCTACGACGCGGCCGGCGAGTTCGCCTTCAGCGTCGGCCTGCCCTGCAAGAGCGGGGTCGCCGGCTCGATCGTGGCCCTGGCGCCCGATCGGCTGGTCGTCTGCGCGTGGTCGCCGCCCCTGGACGCAGCCGGCAACTCCGTCGCGGCCCGGATCGCTCTGCACGAGCTCGCGGAGCGCTGCGGGCTGTCGGTGTTCTGACCGGCGGCCGCTCGAGTGTCCCCCGTCACCGATCCGGACCGAGCGGCAGCGGCGGGCGCAGACAGCGCGCCGAGTGGGCACCTGGCCGACGCTCGGACAGACTGCGCCATGCCCACCGCCCTCGACCTCACCTTCACCTGCAGTGCCGCCGACGTCGATCAGCTCCCGCCGAGCCCGGCGGAGGTGGCGGTCGCCGGACGATCGAACGTGGGCAAGTCGACCGTGGTCAACGCCCTGGCCGGTGCCAGCAAGCTGGCCCGGACCTCGAAGACCCCGGGACGGACCCAGCTGCTCAACTGCTTCACCACCCCCAGCGGCGCCACGCTGGTCGACCTGCCCGGCTTCGGGTACGCGAAGGTCTCGGCGACCGAGCGCGCCGCCTGGCGCCGCCGCACGGAGCGCTACCTCGTGACGCGCGAGCCGTTGGTCTGCACGCTGCTGCTCGTGGACGGCGAGGTCGGTCCGACCAGCCTGGACCGTGAGATGCTCACCTGGCTGCGCTCCCATGACCTCGCCTTCCGGGTCGTGGCGACCAAGCACGACAAGGTCCGCTCCTCACGACGGGACCGACGTCGCCGCGAACTGGCCTAGGGCTGCGGCCTGGACCCCCGGGAGGTGCTGTGGGTGAGCGCTGAGCGGGGCACCGGTGTGGATCGGCTCCGCGCGCTGGTCGCCGATCTCCTCGACGGACCCGGGACACCGCGGTGAGCGAGGCGCTCCAGGACCACCGACGGGTCAGCCGGGCTCGGTCGCGGAGCGCCCCGGCTCGATGGTGACCGCGACCAGCACGGTGACCTCCCGCCTCGCAGCCGCCGCGCCATCGGGCACGGCGGCGCGCTCGCGGCTGCTGGCCAGCGCCTCCTCGAGGACCGCCCCGAGCCGCTCCACGAGCCGGTCCCGTTGCTCACCGGTGAGGCGCAGCCCCAACCGGGTCAGGGTCACGACGTCCTCGGGGGCCGCCGCCAGCAGCTCGTCGGTCGCGACGGTGCTGAGCGCCCCGAGGGTCGCCGCGGAGCCGGCGAGCTCCCAGGAGCGGCCCGTGGCCCGGTAGGGCTGCTCCCGCGAGCCCCGCGGTCCCGACCGGGGCGCGAGCGGCTCCAGGAAGCCCTGCTCGACCAGGGACCGCAGGTGGTAGTGGATCGTGCCGGGGGTCGTGTCCAACGCCTCCGCGAGCTCCTTGTTGGTCATGGCACGCTCACGGCAGGCGAAGACGATCCGCAGCCGCGTCGGGTGGCCGAGGGCCTTGGCCTCCCCGGCGGTCATCGCCCGACGCGCCGGTGGGTGCCCGGACCGCTCCTCGGTGCCCACCCTCGCCTCCTCGGTCGACTCCCGGCCGACCGCCCACCGCCGGCCTCGGGACGGTGGCAGTCTGCCACGTCCCGCTCCAGACCACTTGACAGATGTCAAGCAGTCATGCAACCGTGCGACGCTCGACCGGTCCTTCCCACGAGGAACCCCGTGGCCACCCCACCGACCGCCTCCGCCCCGCAGCCACTGGGCGGGGGGCGCCGCCGGACCGTCGGCCTCGACGGCCGCTACTGGCGCCTGTGGGGTGCGGTCGCGACCTCCAACCTGGGCGATGGCCTGGTCTCCCTGGCCCTGCCGTGGTTGGCGTCGCTGCTGACGCGCGATCCCCTGGCGATCGCCGGGGTCGCCCTGGCGACGCGGCTGCCCTGGCTGGTGTTCAGCCTCCAGGCCGGTGCCCTCTCGGACCGCTTCGACCGCCGGGTGCTGATGGTGGTGGCCAACGGGCTGCGGGCGCTGATCGCCGGCACCGTGACGGCGGCCGTCGCGCTGGACGTGGCGACGCTGCCACTGCTCTACCTCGCCGCCTTCGGGCTGGGGATGTGCGAGGTGGTGTTCGACAACACCTCACAGGCCCTGCTGCCATCCCTGGTCGCACGCGACCGACTGGAGCGCGCCAACGGCAACCTGATGGGTGCCCAGATGGTGATCGCCGACTTCGTCGCGCGCCCCATCGCCGGCGCCATGGTCGGCTTCTCGCTGTCGCTGCCCTTCGCCATCGACGCCGTCACCGCGGCGGTGTCCGCCGCCCTGATCTTCTCGCTCCCGGGCGCCTTCCGCGCACCCGAGCAGCCGACCGCGGACCGGCCGCGGATGCGGACCCAGATCGCCGAGGGGCTGCGCTGGTTGTGGCGGCACCGGCTCCTGCGGACCCTGGCCATCGCGCTCGGTCTGATGAACGGCATCGGGGCCGCGATGATGGCGACCTTCGTGCTGTTCGCGCAGGAGATCCTGGTCCTCGACGGGCTCGGCTTCGGGCTCCTGCTGGCCACCGGCAGCCTCGGTGGGCTGCTCGGCAGCGTCCTCGCGCCGGCGCTGACCACCCGTCTCGGCAGCGGCCGCTCGTTGCTGCTGGCCGTGGTCGTGCCCGCCCTCGGCAGCGCCGCCATCGCCCTGACCTCCTCGCCGGTCGTGGCCGCGGTCGCCTTCGCCGCCTACTCCTTCACCGCGGTCACCTGGAACGTGGTGACCGTCTCGCTGCGGCAGGTCCTGATCCCCGACCGCCTGCTCGGCCGGGTCAACAGCGTCTACCGCTTCTTCGGCTGGGGGATGATGCCGATCGGCACGCTGCTCGGCGGCGGGTTGGTCACGTGGCTGGAGACCACGGTCTCACGTGATGTCGGTCTGCGGGCGCCCTTCGCGGCGGCCGTGCTCGTCCACCTGCT
>PWEU01000138.1 GCA_003554005.1 Nitriliruptoraceae bacterium | reverse complement strand
GGGCGGAGACCACGGCCCGGCTGGTGTGCACGAGCGGACCGGACACCGACGGTCCATGGACGAGGTCGTCGAGATCGGTCTCGGGTCGGCCCCACAGGGCCCAGTCGACGGCCGTCGCGGTGCTGGCCAGGTCGGTGAGGTCCGCGGTGATCACGGGCCGCGGAGGATCGACCGACGACGTGCGGCCATTGCCTCGCGTGGCCTGGTCGCAGAGCTACCACGACGCCCGTCACGCACGATAGGTTCGACGTTGATGCAGATGCCACCGGAACGACCCTGCTGGGACGGCGGGGCACGGTGGAACGGCAGTGGCGCGTGAAGTCCACGCGGGAGGTAACGATGGTCGTGCATGACCGGCAGGTGGGGCGATGAGCGGTCCCAGCACAGCCGAACCGGAACGGATCCAGTTGTCCAGCGCGGTCGTCCGGTTCGCCGGCGACTCCGGCGACGGCATGCAGCTGACAGGGGACCGGTTCACGACGCAGACGGCGTTGGCAGGCAACGACCTGGCGACGCTGCCGGACTTCCCTGCGGAGATCCGGGCACCTGCCGGGACCCTGGCCGGGGTCAGCTCCTTCCAGCTGCACTTCTCCGACCAGGACATCCACACGCCAGGTGACGCGCCGGACGTCCTGGTGGCCATGAACCCCGCGGCGCTACAGAAGCACCTCAGCGCGCTCAAGCCCGGGGGCATCGTCATCGTGAACACCGATGCGTTCACCGATCGCAACCTGCAGAAGGCGGGGTACGAGGAGTCGCCCCTGCACGACGGCACGATGACGGACTACCAGCTCCACGAGGTCCCCGTCACCGGGCTGACCCTGCGGGCGCTGGAACGGCACATCGAGGAGGGCGCGCTCAACAAGAAGGAAGCCGAGCGCTGCAAGAACATGCTCGCCCTCGGGCTCGTGTCCTGGATGTACTCCCGGCCGATCGCTGAGACCGAGGAATGGCTGGAGGACAAGTTCTCCAGCAAGCCGGAGATCGCCGACGCGAACGTCACCGCGCTGCGCGCCGGCTGGAACTACGGCAACACCACCGAGGCCTTCGCCTTCACCTACGAGGTCAAGGCCGCCCAACTCACTCCGGGCCGGTACCGCAACATCACCGGCAACCAGGCGATGGCCTACGGGCTGATCGCCGCGAGCGTCCGCAGCGGACTCCCGCTGTTCTACGGTTCGTACCCGATCACGCCCGCCTCCGACATCCTGCACGAACTGGCGAAGCTCAAGCACTTCGGGGCGGCCACCTACCAGGCCGAGGATGAGATCGCGGCCATGGGTTCGGTCATCGGTGCGGCCTTCGGTGGCCACCTCGCGGTCACCGCCTCCTCCGGGCCCGGCATCGCGCTGAAGGCCGAGGCGATGGGGCTGGCCATGATCACCGAGCTGCCGATGGTGGTGATCGACGTCCAGCGTGGCGGACCCTCGACGGGGCTGCCGACCAAGACCGAGCAGTCCGATCTGTTCCAGCTGCTCTACGGCCGCAACGGCGAGGCGCCGATCCCGGTCATCGCCGCGTCGTCACCGGCCGACTGCTTCGACGCCGCCATCGAGGCGGCCCGCATCGCGCTCACCTACCGCCCCCCGGTCGCCCTGCTGTCCGACGGCTATCTCGCCAACTCCGCGGAGCCCTGGCGGTTGCCAGCGGTCGACGCGCTCCCGGCGCTCGACCAGGCGTTCGCCTTCACGACCGAACCCAACCAGCAGGACGGCGGCTTCGCACCCTACCTCAGGGACGAGGACACGCTGGCCCGTCCCTGGGCGTTGCCCGGCACCCCCGGGCTCGAGCACCGGCTCGGCGGCATCGAGAAGGAGGAGGGCTCGGGCCACATCAGCTACGACCCGGCCAACCACCACGCGCAGACCGCGATGCGCTATGCCCGGCTGGAACGCATCGGCGCGCAGCTCCCACCGCTGGAGGTCATCGACCCGAGCGGCGAGGCGGAGGTGCTCGTTCTCGGCTGGGGTTCGACGAAGGGGCCGCTGCAGGCCGCTTGTCACGAGCTTCGGGCGCGGGGCCGCAAGGGCGCGCGGGTGCACCTGCGTCACCTCGCACCGCTGCACCCCGACCTGGACGACCTGCTGCGGTCCTACCGGGTCGTGGTGTGTCCGGAGAACAACATGGGCCAACTCGCGATGCTGCTCAGGGCCAGGACGCTGGTCGACGTGAAGACCCACAACCGGGTGACGGGTCAACCCTTCGCGTCGGACGAACTCGTGGAGGTCATCGAGCGGATGGGCTGGGGAGAGCAGACATGACGACCAACGAGACCAAGCTCACCAAGAAGGACTTCACCTCCGACCGGGAGGTGCGCTGGTGCCCGGGCTGCGGTGACTACGCGATCCTGGCGACCGTGCAGTCGCTGCTCGCCGACATCGGTGCGCGCCCGGAGAAGACGGTGTTCATCTCCGGGATCGGGTGCTCGTCCCGCTTCCCGTACTACATGGACACCTACGGGTTCCACACGATCCACGGACGGGCACCGACGGTGGCGACGGGCCTCGCGATCACGCGACCGGACCTCGACATCTGGGTCGTGACCGGCGACGGCGACGGGCTGTCGATCGGTGGCAACCACCTGATGCACCCCCTGCGCCGCAACGTCAACCTCAACATCCTGCTGTTCAACAACGAGATCTACGGGCTGACCAAGGGCCAGTACTCGCCGACCTCGCCGCTCGGATCGGTGCACAAGTCGACGCCCATGGGCTCGCTGGACCGCCCGGTCAACCCCGTCTCCCTCGCGCTCGGCGCGGAGGCGACCTACGTGGCACGCTCGATCGACACCGACCGTCAGCACCTCAGCGGGGGGCTGCGCGGTGCCTACGAGCACCGCGGGACCTCCTTCGTCGAGATCTACCAGAACTGCAACATCTTCAACGACGGCGCCTTCGCGGCGCTGCGCGAGAAGGGCCAGAAGGAGCACAACCAGATCCGCCTCGTCCCCGGGGAGCCCATCACCTTCGGACCCGAGGGCGAGCGGGCGGTGATCGCCGAGCAGGACGGTTCCCTGCGGATCGTCCCGACCGAGGAGGCGGGGGAGCGGGTCGTCGTGCACGACCCGACGCGGGTGGAGCCCACCACCGCCTTCGCGCTGTCCCGGCTGGCACCGAGCCCCACGGGCCCGACCCCCATGGGGGTGTTCCGTGAGGTCGATCGCCCGGTCTACGACGACGAGCTGCGCAAGCAGGTCGCGAGCGCGCGCGAGCGGTACGGGGAGGGCGACCTCGTCGAGCTGCTCGAGGGCGGCAACGTCTGGGACGTGCTCTGACCCGTCCCTGACCGCACGCGGTGGCAGACGGGTGCGGCCGTCGTCGAGGCGGCCGCCGCCCGGTCACCCGGCCGGCGGTGTGTCGACCGTCCCGGTGTCGTCCTGGGGGTCGTCGGGACGCCGGGGCCGGGACTCCGGGACCAGGAGCACGCTGACGTAGACGATCTGCGCGGCCAGCGCCGCGAACCCGGCCAGCGCCAGGCCGACGGAGGCGGGCATCGGGATCGCCGTGGGGATGATGGCGCCGAGCCCCCAGGCCACGGAGAACATCGTCTCGGAGCGGGTGAAGGCCGCGCCGCGGCGGCTGGCGGGCACGGTCGCCTGCAGGAGACCGTCGAAGGCGAGCTTGGCCCCCCCCCAGGCGACCCCGGCCGCTCCAGCCAGGGCGGCGGCGGCCAGCAGCCCGAACCACTGTCCGGCCGAGAAGGCGGCCGCTGCGGTGATCGCGAGGGCGGCGAGCACCATCGGCTCCTCGCGCACCCGGCGAGCGAGCGCGGGGACCAGCCGTGACGCCACGGCGAAGCCGGCGCCTGCGGCGGCCAGCAGCGCGCCGAAGTCGAGCAGCCCCGCGTCGCTCTGTTGGAGCTCGAAGGCCAGGAGCAGCAGCAAGAAGCCGTTGAAGACCCGTACGCCGGCGGTCGCGAGCTGCGCCAGCCGGACCTCCCGAGGCAGCTGCAGCCTGAGGCCCCGCCAGGGCTCGCCAGCCAGCCGCGTCGCGGCGCCGTCGGGCTCGGGGAGCCGGCGTCCGAAGGCGGCGGCTCCCAGCGCCGCCAGCGCGGCAAGGGCCAGTGGCCCGTTGGCGTCCATGACGGTCAGCGCGCCGAAGCCAACGCCGGCCGCGACACCGCCGGCCAGCACCCCGATCCAGGCCAGCCGCGCGTTGGCGGCGACCAGCGCCCGGGGTGCGTCCAGCGCCAGGGGCAGCAAGGCGTGCCGGGTGATCCCGTGGACCCTGGACAGCACCAGCAGCATGAAGGCCACCGGGAACAGCCACAGGCTGTCGAGGCGACCCAGGGCTGCCAGGGCGAACACCGCGCGTCCGACCGCTGCCAGGACCAGCATCCTGCGGGTCGCGACAGGTGTCCGGTCCAGTACCCGTCCCAACACCGGACCGATCACCGCGAAGGGCGCCATGGTCAGGAGCAGGTAGAGCGCGACGTTGCCCCGGGCCTCGGCCGTGGGCACGGAGAAGAACAGCGTCCCGGCGAGCCCGATGGCCACCAGGGTGTCCGATGCGGTGGAGAACACCTGGGTGATCGCCAGGTTGCGGAAGCCCACGCCACCGGTCTCGAACAGCGACCGGACGCTGCCGGTCAAGCGGCGAGCACCGGCCTTGGAGGCTCGGGCGAGCGAGGCTCCAGCCGTCGGGGGTTCGGCCACGTCCTGGGCCGCCCAGGCGTCGACCCGGTGGCGACGTCGACCGCTGCGATCGTCGTCGGGCGGCGGGGCAGGGTCGGGCGGTGAGGAGGTCACGGTTCGAAGCTACCGCCGGAGTCCCGTCGACAGCGAACGCTGCGGCGAGGTTGGACCTGGTCCGGCACGTCTGCCAGGCTGCGAGCTCCGATCGGCGAGGGAGCGACCACGTGAGCGAACGCGGTGAGCAGGTCAGCGAGGTCGATCCTCCCGGCTTGCAACTGGCAGCGGTCACGGCGTGGTTGGCCGAGCGGATCGATCTCCAGCCGCCCGTGGTGGCCTCCACGGTGGCCGGCGGCCGGTCCAACCTGACCTACCTGCTGCGGGATGCCGCCGGGCAGCGTGTGGTGGTACGTCGACCGCCGCTGCACGGGGTGCTGGAGTCCGCTCACGACGTCGCCCGGGAGCACCGGATCCTCGCGGCGCTCGCCGACACCGACGTGCCCGTACCCACCTGTCTCGGGCTCGAGGAGGACACCGGGGTCACGGGTGCCCCGTTCTACGCCATGCGGTTCGTGGACGGGGTGGTGGCCCGCGACACCGAAGCCGCCGCCACCCAGCTGAGCGCCGCAGCCCGGGCAGCGAGCGGCCCGTCGATGATCGACGCGCTGGTCCAGATCCACGCCGTCGACATCGACGCGGTCGGGCTCGGGGACCTGGCCCGTCGCGAGGGCTACCTCGAACGCCAGCTACGACGGTGGAGCACCCAGCTCCAGCACGGCCCCGCCCGGGAGCTGCCCGTCCTCGATGAGGTCCACCGTCGGCT
>PWEU01000374.1 GCA_003554005.1 Nitriliruptoraceae bacterium | reverse complement strand
CGCCGTCCTCCGCGCCGTCCTCCGCGCCGACGTCGTCGGTCGCGTCCTCGACGGTCAGCAGATCACGCACCACCTCGTCGAGCAGCTCCCGGGCCGCGGTGGGATCGTGCTCGCAGGCGTCGCAGGCTCCGGGCTGGGCGCCGGGGATTCCCGGCGGTACGAGGGAGGTGGCTGGCAGGCGCGTGCCATCGGTCGCCTCTTCGGCGAGGCGCTCGCGATCGACCGCCAGCGAGATGGCGCGCCGCAGCCGGGCATCGTCGAAAGGCGCTCGGGTGGTGTCGAAGCCGTAGAGGTAGACCGGGGAGCGCACCCCCTCGAGCACTCCCGGCCCGGTATAGCCGTCCGCGGAGCGGCCGAACAGCTCGACCGCCTCCTCCCGGCGTGTCGGTGTGAGCTGTGCCCCCTGCAGCTGTCCGTCGAGGAGATCGGCCCACTGCGACTCCTCGTCCTCGTTGGGGTCGTAGAGGGTGAACAGCACCTCGTCCAGCAGTGCCGGGCTGTGGTGCTCCTCGAAGCGCACGAGGCGAAGGAAGGCTCCGAGCTCACGAGGGCCGGCCATCGCGAAGGGGCCGTTGCCGATCGGCTCGCTGGCGAAGGCATCGAGGTCCTCGTCGGCGAGCGGAGGGGTGGGGACCAGGCTCGGGTCACTCAGCGTCGCCAGGAAGGCCGGCTGGGGTGAGGTGAGGTCGATGCGCAGGGTGCGGTCGTCCTCGACGGAGACGCCCTCGAGCGCCCCGCCGACCTCCTGGGCCGCGTCGATACCGACGACGTCGGCGAGGAGGAACGCGAGGAAGGAGGGTGGTTCCGCCGTCGCGTCGGCGATGCGATCGAAGGTCCGTTTGAAGTCCTCGGCGGTCACGGCAGTGCCGTCGTGGAACGTGGCATCCCTGAGGTGGAACACGAAGGTGGCGCCGTCGTCCAGCCCCTCCCACCGCTCGGCTGCCGCTGGGACGACCTGCCCATCGACCTCGACCCGCACCAGGGGATCGAACAGTGCGTCGATGATCAGCTCGCTCTCGTCGTCCACGATGAACCTGGGGTCGATCGAGACGGGATCGACGACCAGCCCCACCCGCAAGGTGCCACCACGCCGGGGGCCGGCCTGCTCGACCGGGTCCTCCTCCGGTTGGTCCTCTGTGACCTCGTCCTCCGGCACGGGCTCCGGGTCCCCCTCAAGGGTGCAGGCCGCGAGGACCAGCGAGAGGAGGACCGCGGGAAGCATGAGGAGAGGCGCGCCCGGGCCTCTCCTCCGCATGATCAGAGGTAGATCACGAGCAGGGAGTTGGTGCCGACGAACAGCAGCCCGACGATGACGGTGATCCGGTCGAGGTTGCGCTCCACGACCGCGGAACCGTGCAGCCCGCCACCGCCGCCACCCCCGAACATGTCCGACAGGCCGCCGCCCTGGCCACGGTGGAGCAGGACCAGCCCGATCAACGCCAAGGAGAGCAGGATGTGCAGGGCGGTGATGACGACGAGCACGTCAGCCTCCGGAAGGGTCACTGGTGTCGGGCGCAGGCGGGTGGGGAGTACCGAGAGAAGGTACCACCGGTGGGTGGCGGTTCAGCCGGTCTGGTTCGCCAACCAGAACATGCGGAACCCTTCAGCGGACTCGAAGTTGCCCATGGGGGTGGCTTCCCAGCGTTGCAGGGCTTCGTCGTCGAAGCTGATGGCGCGGGGCTGGAGTCCCAGGGAGGGCGAACTCTGTGGGACGGGACACCCGGTCGCCAGATCGGCGCAGGCGTGCAACGCGGCGCGCCGGTTGTCCTGGCTGAGTTCGGCCAGGCGTCCATAGACCCGGACGTTGGTCGGCGCGACCTCCAGCGCGGTCCGTCGGTAGGTGTCGAAGGCCCGCGCCTCACCCGTCGCCGGGGTCGCGGCCTCCACGGGCGGGGTCGTGGACCACACCAGGGCGACGGCCTCCCGCTCGCGGTCCGCACCGGTGAGCGCCGCGGGCACCATCAACGCGCCGAGTACCGCGGCCACGGCCACGACCGCGACGGTCACGGTCTCCGAGCCCCGCCGGATCGGGCTCGCAGGCGCCGACTCGTCCACCAGGATGCGGACGCGGTCGACGACGCTGTTGCTCGGGGCCAGGGCCGCGCACGGGACGGCGCCTGACGGCGCCTCCTCGAGCACCTTCAGCAGACCGCTGGCCAGCGCTCCGGGGCGCCGGGTGACGCTGACGGCCAGCTGGTCGGCGGCCAGTTCTCGCTCGCGGTGGAGTTGCTGGACCGCCCACCCCCCACCGGGCACGAAGAACATCAGGTCCCGCACGATCCCCAGCAGGTTGGCGACCGGCGTGTCCCGTCGACGCACGTGGGCGAGCTCGTGCGCCAGCACGCCCTCGAGTTCCTCGTCGTCGAGCACCTCCAGAAGCTCCTGGCCGACCACCAGCAGGGGCCGACGCGTGCCGACCACGTAGGCGCCGCCCCGGCACCGCTCGATGACGCCGACGTCGGGAACCGGCACCTCCATCGCGGCCGCGACGCTGCTGGCCAGACGCACCACCCTGGTCGGCGCTGCACCGGCTGCATGGACCGCGGAGCGAGCCTGCCGACGGACCCGACCGATGGCCAGGCCCCGGCGGGTCAACCGCACGGCAGCGACCGACGCCCACATGCCAGCGATCACCGGCACGGTGATCGGGGCGAAGTGCAGGTAGCCGTCCCGGACCGGGATCGACAGCGCGTTCACCCCGTCGGCCGGCAGCATCACCGTCGGTAGGCGCAGTTGGGTCCCGGACAGCAGGACCACGGCCACGAGGGCTATCAGGGGCACGATCGCCGCGAGCACCCGCACCTGAGGGCAGCGCAGGCCCGACCTCAGCAGCAGGCGTGCGACGAGGACCGCGGCGAGTGAGGCGATCACCGCCCGGATCGCGACGGATTCGAGCGGGACGGAGAGGAGGACGCCGAGGTCCACCGCGATCAGCGTTCTCGGTCGCGTCGACGAGCGGCCGCAGCCCGCAGGTCAGCGAGGCTCTCGTCATCGACCCCCTCGACGACATCCGCGAGGTAGGCGGCGGCGGGCTCGGGGAAGCGGTCGAGCAGCCACCCCATCACGCCCTCCACCGTGGAGCGGGCGTAGTGCTCCCTGGTGACCGCAGGGCGGTACCGGTGGGCCAGCGCCTCGGTGTCGCGGAGCAGCAGTCCCTTGTTGGCCAGGCGGGTCATGGTGGTCATGACGGTCGTGTAGGCGATGGACCGCTTCGCGGCCAGCAGGTTGTGGACGTCGCGGACCGTGGACTCGCCCAGCTGCCACACGGCTTCCATGACGTCCTGCTCCAACGGTCCGAGCAGGGTCTCGATGGGATCGTTCCGACGTGCCACGGTCGGTCTCCTCAACTCTCTCCCCCCGCGAGCTCACCTCGCGCGGCCTCTGAACCGCAGCGTAGCGTCCGGGAGCCTCCATGGACAGGGCCCGTGGCGGCCGCCGGAGAGCGGTCGGGCACCAGCAGCCACGGCGCGGCTTGGCAGCCATGGCCAGTACGCTGGAGGTCGCCCTGCGGCCCGAGCACCTGGACCAGCGATGTCACAGAGGGACCTGCCACGCCCCGGCGTGGGCGTGCACGGGGGCGCGCGTCACCTGGTCCTCTACCCCACCTGGGTCGGCCTGCTGGCCGCCGGTCTCGTCCCCCCCGGTCTGCTGCTCCTCGGGCTGCTGGCGTGGGCCTCGACGGGGACCGGCGCTGTGACCTGGACCCTGCTGGTCGCCGGGACCGGCACGGTGGCCCTCGCGGGCCGGGACTTCCCCCGTCACGTCGTGATCGGCCCCGAGGGGATCGAGCGACGCTGCCTGCTCCGCCGCCACGTCCTCCCCTTCAGCGAGGTGGTGGCGATCCAGCGCGCTCCCGCCCCTCGCCTCGCCGCCGCGCGGGCGGCGCGCAGCAGTGAACCCGGCGAACGACAACGGGTCATGGGCGGGCTGCTCGCCACGGGACACGGTCGCCGGCGCTGGATGCTGACCGACCAGCCCGAGAGTCGGGAGGAGTACGACCACCTCGCCGCCCTGCTGGTAGTCGGCGGCGGGACCGACCTCCAGGCGGCGCGCCCCGCCCCAGGGAGCACGCCGACCAGCCTGTACCGCCGCAGGCCCCCGCCGCTGCCACGCTGAACCGGCTCGGCACACGGCCCCGGCGGCGCCGTTCGCAGCTCGCCGTTGGACGTTCGCCCCGCGAACACCCTGGTCACCTCGACTCCGTCGGATGAGGATGGTGGTAACGTCCTACCTGAGTCGTAGGTAGCGGTTCCGCTCGCACGGGAACCACACCCTCGACGCGCGGGCTCGCCCGCAGACCGACGCGGACGGGACGGCCGTCCGCATCCACCAACCAGGGGAACCTCGTGGCCGCCGACCGGCGACCGAGCGGCAGGGTTGTCACCTACCGCGCAGGGAAGCCTCGAGCTCACGACCAGTGATTCAAGGAGTCGACATATGAGGTCACACCTCGTTCGGCGCTGGCGGTGGCCAGTGCTGCTCACTGCATTTGCGCTGGCCCTCGCGGCCTGTGGCGAAGACGAACCCACCGTGGATCCCGACGTGGACGTCGAGGAGCCGGTGGAGGAGGAAGAGGAGCCAGAGGAGGAAGAGGAGCCTGCCGCCGTCGCCGAGGGTGGCACGGTGCTGTTCGGTGACGAGCAGGAGCCGACGATCCTCAACGGCTATCTGATCGACGGCAACTCGCTGGTCACCTCCAAGGGGTTCAACAACGTGTTCCCGAGCACCTACGTCATCCAGCCGGATCTCTCCCTCGAGCCCAACCTGATCGACGGGGAGGCCGAGTTCACCGAGGACCCCTTCAGCGTCACCTACACGATCCGTGATGACGCGGTCTGGTCCGACGGCACGCCCATCACCGTCGATGACTACATCTTCTCCTTCGAGGTGCAGATGGACCTGGACGCCCCGTGGGCGGACCAGATCACCTCGCGCGCCGGCATCGAGCTGATCGAGGACTACGAGACCGACGGTGACAAGGTCATCACCTTCAACTTCTCGGAGCCCTACGCGCCCTGGCAGCTGTTGTTCGCCAACATCCTGCCGGCGCACGTGCTCGAGGGTGAGGACTTCACCACCGTGATGAACGACGAGCTTCCCGACATCTCGGGTGGTCCGTTCATCTTCGACTCCTGGGACCGTGGTACCCAGCTTCGTCTGGTCCGCAACGACGACTACTGGGGTGGCGACGTCTCGCTGGACGAGATCATCATGCGCTACCTGCCTGACACCACCACCCTGACCCAGCAGATGCTCGGTGGCGAGCTGGACATGTACGACCCGCAGCCGCAGATCGAACTGGTGAACCAGCTCGAGGGCGCGGCTGACCGCATCGAGTTCGAGGTCGGCCTCGGCCCGGTGTGGGAGCACTTCGACTTCAACACCCTGGTGCCTGGTCTCGACCGTGACTACGTCCGTCAGGCGATCGCCCTCGGCATCAACCGCGAGCAGATCGTCAACACGCTGGTCGCACCGG
>PWEU01000089.1 GCA_003554005.1 Nitriliruptoraceae bacterium | reverse complement strand
GCCACCATCGACCTCGCTCCCGTGGTGCGCTCGCTGCAGGAACGCGCCGCCGAGCGGCTCGCCGACGTCCGGCTGGAGGATCTCCCGCTCGAGGAGTTGCTGGCCGAGATCGACCTCGACCTCGATCTGGCTGAGCTCGTCACCGAGCTGCTGGCCGAGCTCGAGCTGCCCGACCTCGCGGAGCTTCTCGAGGACATCGAGCTCGATCTGACCGAGCTGATCGCCGCGCTGGATCTGGACCTCGCGGAACTCCTGGTGCCGCTCGTGGACGAGCTGCCCGACCTCACCGAGCTCCTCGCGGACCTCGACCCGGCGCCGCTGCTGGACGCGATCGAGGAGGCGGTCGGACCGGAGCTGCTGGCCGAGCTCGTGGAGGGGGTGCTCCCCGATCCCGCGGAGCTGGCTGCGCTGCTGGCCGCCGCCTTCGAGGAGCTCGACCCGCCGGAGCTGACCGAGCTCCTCGAAGACCTCGACCTGGACCTCGCAGCGCTGCTCGCAGCGGCGGGGCTGACGCCCGAGGAGCTGTTCGACGCGCCCGACCTCGACCCGGCTGCGCTCCTCGACGCGCTCGACCTCGACCCTGAGGTGCTCGCCCCGCAGCTGGGGCTCGACACGCTGGCGGAGCTGGATGCGGTGGCGGAGGGAGTGCTCGAGGGCGTCGCCGGGCTCGCAGCGGGCGCCGAGGCGCTGACCGACGGGCTCGAGGCGCTCGCCGACGAGGGGCTCGAGAACCTCGTGGCTTGGCTCGACGAGGACAACCGCGAGGTGCAGCGCGACCTCGCGCTGCTGCGGGAGCTCGGCGACCGTGCCCGCACCGCCGGCACCGCACCGAGCCCGGACGATGTTGCCGGCAGCGTCCGCTACGAGCTGGTCAGCGCGGACCGGACCGCCTGGCCACGATGGCCGCTGCTGCTGGTGGCTGTGGCAGCCGTCGTCGCGGTGACCCTCGCTCTTCGCAGCCGCGGGTCCGCGTGAGGTAGGCCGCGACACCGGCGAGGGCATCCGCCGCAACACCGCGCCGGCCGCCGGCAACCATCACGCACCTCTGGCCGTCTGACGGTGCAACCCCTGGGAGGTGCGGGATGCGAAGGAGCGGGGTCGGCTGGGTCGCAACGCTCGTGACGCTCGCCGTGGTCGCGGTGGTCGCAGCCTGCGGGAGCATCGGTGACGGTGCCTCGCAGGCTCCTGGGGACACCGTCGCGGTCGAGTTGGCCGGCACGCTGTCGCCGCGGCAAGCTGCCGACACGGCGGAGGGCGTGAACGCCTTCGGCTTCGAGCTGCACCGCCAGGTTGCTGAGCCGGCCGGCAACACGGTCACCTCGCCGCTGTCGGCTGCGGTACTGCTGGCGATGGTCGCGGCTGGCGCCGGGGGTGCGACCGCGAACGAGATGGTCGAACTGCTCGGCCTGGAGGGGCCGCGCGACACCCGCTACGCCGCACTCCTGGCCGACCTCACCGGCCAGAGCGACGTCACGCTGTCGATCGCGAACTCGCTCTGGGCTGCTGAGGGCTACCCCTTCGAGGAGGACTACCTCGCCTTCGTCCGCGACATCTTCGGAGCCACGCTCGACGAGGTCGATCTCGGCGCGCCGGGGAGCGCAGAGCGGATCGACGACTGGGTGGACGAGCGCACCGAGGGGCTCATCGACGCCATCGCCGAGGACCTCGGACTGCCCGACCCGAACGCGGTGCTCGCGCTGCTCAACGCCGTGTACTTCCTGGGCACCTGGACCACGACCTTCGACGAGGCCGACACCCGGGACGCCCCGTTCCGGCTCGCCGACGGCAGCTGGGTCGAGGTGCCGACGATGCACCGCACGGACCCGGAGATCGAGACCGCGACCGGGGACGGGTTCACGCTGGCACGGCTGCCCTACGGCGAGGACGAGCGCTTCGGGATGGAGATCATCCTCCCTGACGAGGACGTGCCGCTCGACGACCTGCTCGCGCGGTTGGACGTGACCTCCTGGCAGCAGAGCGTCGACCGCCTGGAACCCCGGACACCGTCGCAGTTGTCGCTGCCGCGGTTCGAGCTCGAGTGGGATGCCGAGCTGACCGAGGCACTGCAGGCGCTCGGGATGACCTCGGCGTTCGGCGGCGGGGACTTCACGCCGATGTCACCCGCCAACCCGTGGCTCGACACGGTGGTGCAGAAGACCTACATCCGCGTCGACGAGGAGGGGACCGAAGCCGCTGCCGTCACCGGTGGTGTCATGCTGGAGTCCGCCGGCCCGCCGCCGTTGCTCGTCGACCGGCCCTTCGCGTTCACCGTCAGCGACCGCCAGACCGGGACCATCCTCTTCCTCGGCAGCGTCCACGATCCCCGCGGATGACGAGCTGGGTGCCGTCTGGCCTTGCGGGTGGCGCCTCGCGGCCGCCGCAGCGCCACGGCCCCCGGCTTGCCCGCGGCGGGCATCCCCCGGCCCCCGCAGTTGCGCGGCCGCCGCAGTTGCGCGCCCCCCGCAGCCCCCGGCGCCGCAGTTGCGCGGCCGCCGCAGCCCCCGGCGCCGCAGTTGCGCGGCCGCCGCAGCCCCCGGCGCCGGTCGTTGCTCGCGCACCGTGGCAGGACCTGTCCCCACGACGGTGCGCGAGCAACCGACGAGGTCCCCGCGCCCCCAACTTCCGGCGCGCCGGCGCGCGGGGCAGGAAACCGGACATCCACGACCGGATCTCGACCCCAAGCCATCCTCCTGGATACCGCGGGGCGGAAAACCGGACACCTAAGGCCGGATCTCGACCCCGCGTCACAGCCCCGTGCCGGAGTCCCCACATGGTTCCGGCGACACTGCTCGGAGGCAGGGCTGCCACCATCCGGCTCCACGACGTGCAACACTGTCAATCTCGGCCGGTTTGGCCAACGCGACCGGTTCGCACGAGGTGACCGGTTGGCACGAGGTCAAGATCATCAGCGAGCGGCTCGGTCACGCGAAGGTGGCGATCACCATCGACACCTACAGCCACGTGCTACCCGCTGCCGGCGCTGCCACCGCGCACACGCTGGCGAAGCTGATCCTGGGTGGTCCCTGACGATCCCGTGCCCAAACCGTGTCCAAACTTCGGGCATGACGTCACGGGCATGAGGCGCGTTCTCGCGTTCTGACTGGTCAGCGGTAGGTTCCCGACCCACGCGAGCGTGGCGGAACTGGCAGACGCGCTGGGTTTAGGTCCCGTTGACGGGGGTTTCGACCCGTCCCGCCAGGTGTCCTGAAACCCGGCCTGAGCAGGGGAAACGCGGATCCCCGTCCCAGGCGATGATGCCCGGTCACGCCCGGTTTCGGCTCGCTCGTGTCCAATCCGTGTCCAAACTCGGACGCGACGCCTGGCTTGACCGACGCACTGCGCCGACGGTTGTTATCATCGATGTCAAAGATAGTTTGACATCCATGACCACCAGCATCGACGTCCTCTACCCCCTCGCGGAACGTCGCGCGGGCTACGTCACGACGGCGCAGGCTGCCGAGGTCGGGGTGTCCCGCCAGCAGCTGTCCTACCTCGCACGGACCGGCTCGCTCCAGCGCGTCGCGCAGGGCATCTACCGGCTCCACCGGTTCCCCGCGCAACGCTTCGAGGATGTGATCGTCGCATGTCTCTGGGCCGGCGAAGACGCGGTCGCCAGTCACGACACCGCCCTCGCCGTGTACGACCTGGCCGATGCGATGCCGGCCGTGATCCACGTCTCGACACCGCGGCCCTTCCGCGGCCAGCGACGGGGCATCGCGGTCCACACCGCACCTCTGGGCGACGGCGAGCGGACCGAACGCGCCGGCGTGCCCGTCACCACGGTGGAGCGAACGATCGCCGATGTCCTTGCACGCTCCGGTGAGGAGCTCGCCAGGTCGGCAGCCGAGCAAGCGCTGGAACGAGGATTGGTGACCCGGCGGCGTCTGCATGCCGCGCTGACGGGCCACGGCGACCTCGCCCGGCCGCTGCTCGACCTCGCTGGGACCCAAGCGTGAGTGCTGGGCACCGCTACCGCACCCAGGCCCGGACGACCAAGGACGCTGACGCCACCTGGCGAGCTGCGCTCGATCACTTCGGTGACGTGCTCGAAGCGGCGCTCGATGTCGACCTCGGAGATGGCTTCCGCTTCGAGGCCGGCGCTGCCCGACCGATGACCGCCGAGACTGAAGAGGGAGGGCTGCGCTACGCGATCCTCGGACTGCTTGACGGACGCGAGTTCGAACGGATCCAGCTCGACGTGAACGCCGTCCCCAACGATCAACGCCCCTTGGAACACCTCGAGCTACGCGACCTCCTCGACTTCGCCGGCATCGCGCCGCCGAGCATCCCGGTGATCCCCGTCGCCCAGCACCTCGCCGAGAAGCTCCACGCATACGTGCGCGACTACGGCAGCCGATCGAACAGCCGACCACGCGATCTGTACGACATGCTCGTGATCGCCAGATCGCTGCCGATCCCCGACTCGGACACGCTCCTCTCGACCTGCCGAGAGACCTTCGCCCTGCGCCAGACCAACTGGCCACCAGCGATGCCGGCACCACCCACCCCCTGGATCGCCGCGTGGGAGTCCTACGTACGCGACCACGACATCCCCTGGACCGACCTCGATGCAGCAGACGAGGCGATCATGTCGTTCTGGCGGCCGCTACTCGTGAACAAGGCGGGAACTCGCCCTTCTCACTGGGATACCGACAGCTGGGCCTGGTCCGCGGCACCCTAGGAACGTCGGAGTCGGACCGGGTCATGTATCTGGCGCGGCCCCTCCCCGGCTCTCGCGCCACGTCGGCCGGGACACTCCTCCTGGCAGGTGACCCACGACGCGCATCGGCATAGCCTCGCCAGATCGTGAGCTCAGAGCCATCGAGGACGCCGTGCACGACGAGCGACGGGTGCAGGACGCTGTCCTCGCGCTGATGCACCTCAACGCCCACGCAGACAAGCTCGGGTGGCGGGCGTGGAAGACCTTCCCCTGGGAAGCCACCGACGGACTCCACGAACGAGGGCTCATCGACGACCCTCGTTCGAAGGCCAAGTCGGTGGCGCTCACCGACGAAGGAGCTCACCTGGCCGAGCAGCTGTTCACCGAACTGTTCGAGGTCGACGACGCCGCAATCGACTGAGCCGCACACCCCTGGCGGTTCGCCTGCGAGGACAGCCCCGCCTCACCCACCGCGGGTGTAGAGCCTTCGCGACCGGGAGGGAATGCCAGGACTGGCGCACTGACCCCTTGAGCTCACATCGCAAGGACCGAGGTGAACGGCTACTGGCTTGCGGGTCCCGCGAGCGCTATCGACCTTCCGCTTCCGAGGTCCGGAGACCGAGCTGTAACGGCGGTTGCAGGGAGGTTCGGGAACGGTTCTCATCGGCTCTTGCGCGGAGGAGGCGAGACAGAGCTCCGGGTGGAGGACCTAGAGATTCGCAACAGGCCCGCTCTCGCTGCCGGTTGGAGTTCGGGCGACCTGGCCCAGGCTTCGAGTGGGGTCTCCGCTACCCGCCGGTGGGCAGCAGCAGCGTCGACTCCAACCCGGCGAGTTCCGCTGCCAGGACCGACTGGCGTCGGTCGAGCGTGACCAG
>PWEU01000392.1 GCA_003554005.1 Nitriliruptoraceae bacterium | reverse complement strand
GGCGCCGTAGGCGAGATCCGGGTCCTCCTGGTCAGTCAGCACCCGGATCGTCACCTCCCACTGATCGATGCCGAGCAGGGGCGCGTCGACGACCGCGGCGAGTTCCGCCATGACCTCGCCAGGTGTGTCGTAGGTGCCCTGGACCGCGTCGGGGACCTCGAAGGGAACCCAGGCGGTCATCCCCGGTTCCCAGCCCTCCGGCATCTCGGCCTCGGCCTCCGGGTCGCGCAGGTGGACGCGGAGCTGATCGATGAGGCCTTCAGCGGTCCAGATGTCGGCCACCTCGGCGGGCCACTCGATCGGCGCTGCCGCGTCGTCGTCCGCGTCGTCGTCGCGCCCCTCGCGCACGGCCGCGAGTTCGTCCTCGAGCGCCTCGTTCTCCTGTTCGAGTTCCCCGACCCGGTCGCGCAGCTGGTCGAGTTCCGCCTCGAGCTCCTCGATCTGCTGCTGGGTCTGCGGGTCCGGCCCGGCGTCCGGGTCGGCGTCACCGCAGGCGGCGAGCAGCAGGGCGAGGAGGATCGCTGGGACGGTGGAACGGCGCAGGATGATCTCCTTGTCGCGGGCCTCTCACCGTAGCTGGCACGCGTCCGCGGAGGACGAGGACGCGTGACCGGACGGTGGTGGTCCCGTGTGCGCCCGCTCGCGCGGGGGAGCTCAGTGACGGCGACCGCGGATGTGGCCGGTTCCCACCCCGTGGTGACAAGAACCCTCGGACGTGGCCTCGAACGACGGCGCGGTGGAGGATGGCGGGTACCTGCTACACCCTGACTGCTGGGATGGAAGGATCGTCGTGCACCTGAGCCAGGGTTCCCGCGTGGGGCTTGCGGGCATGCTGGCGTTGGTGGCGACCTATGCCTTGGGCCGGCAGGCGTTCGGGCTGTTCGTGCCGAGGTTCCGGGAGGAGTTCGGTCTGTCCCTGGACGTACTGGGCTTCTACGCCAGCGCAGCGCAGGCGGGGTATCTGGTGGCCACCGTGGCCACCGGGATCCTCACGGCCCGCTTCGGGCCGCGCGTCCCGGTGGTAGCCGGGTGTCTCCTGCTCGCGGTCGGCGCGGCCACGATCGCGTCTGCGCCTGGTCCGATGCTGCTGGCGGTCGGGGTGGTCACTGCGGGCACGAGTGCCGGCGGGGCTTGGGCGCCGTTCTCGGATGCGGTCGCCTACAAGGTCCCAACGGAGGAGTCCCGGCGTGCGCTGTCGCTGGTCAACGCCGGCTCTCCGGTCGGCCTGGTGGTCGCCAGCGCGTTCGTGCTGCTGGCCGGCGACCGCTGGCGGACCGTGTGGTGGGGGTTCGCGGCGGTCGGGCTGGTCGCCGCCCTAGCGTCCTGGAGGGTGCTGTCACCGGACGGTGTGGATCGGGTCTCCGGGCACCGACGACCCCGGCTGGGGTGGTTCCTCAATCCCCGCTCGATCCGGATGTTGGCCGTCGCGCTCGGGATTTCGGTCACCTGCGGTGCCTACTTCGCGTACGCACCGGTCACCGCCCAGGACGCGGGCCTGGCCAGCTGGATCGGGCCGGCGATGTGGGGGACCCTGGGGCTGGCCGGCGCTGCGGTGGGCGCCTTCGGGGGCAGCATCGCCAACCGCTATGGCGTCCGCAGACCGTTGGCGGTGATGTTGGTCCTGATCAGCGGAGCGTTCATCGTGCTGCTGGTCGCACCCGGCTCGACGCTCGCGGCCCTCGGGTCGGCTGCCCTGTTCGGGGTGGGCTTCACGACCGGGTTCGCCCTGGTGGTGATATGGAGTCAGCACGTCTATCGAGATCGCCCCACCACCGGTTTCACCCTGGCCATCGTGGCCATCGCGGCCGGGTTCATCGTCGGGCCGAGCCTGTTCGGTGTCCTGGCCACCCGCGTCGGCGGCAACGCGGCGCTGCTCGCCACAGCCGCCCCTGCCCTGCTGGTGGCGCTGATACCCCCGAAGCCTGAGAACCGCCTCAAGCCGCTCTCCCCTCGGTAGCCGCGACGACGCGACGTACGTGCTGCGATCCGGACGCGCTCGTATGTCGGCAGAGCCCTGGCCCTGCGGTCGGGCGAGCAGGAGCACTCAGGATCGACGGACAGAACCGGGCATCTGCCGCGGCGAGAGCTCGCCACGCTCGTCAACCGAGCGGCCGGGGTGGCCGCGCTCAGCCAGACCCGGACCTGTGCGGTTCCCGCCGCCGGTGCCGGGTGGCGAGCCAGACGAGGGAGCCGACCGAGAGGAGGATGAGCCCGCCGACGACGGCGACACCGGGCAGCGTGAGTGCCAGCACGACACACAGCACGACCCCGAGCCCGGCCAGACCCCGGGGCCAGCGCCGCTCATCGGCGGTCAGCCGCCACGCGGAGGCGTTGGCCAGGGCGTAGTAGGTCAGCACCGCGAAGGACGAGAACCCGATCGCCTCCCGGAGGTCGGCGACCAGCAGGGTGGCGCAGACGATGACCGCGACGGTGGCCTCGGCACGGTGCGGGGTGCGGTACGTGGGGTGGACCGCATCGAGCACGCCGGGTAGCTCCCTCCGCCGGGCCATGGACAGCGTGGTGCGGCTGATCCCGGCCAGCAGCGACAGCAGCACACCGCCGGCGGCGATCGCGGCGCCGAGTCGGATGGCCGGGGTCAGCTCGGCCCAACGTCCTGCCGCGACCGCGTCGGCCAGCGGGGCGGGCGACGCCGCGAGCTGCACCGGACCGAGCGCCAGCAGGACGGCACCGAGCACCACCGCGTAGACCGCGACCACGATGCCGAGCGCGATCGGGATCGCCCGCGGGATCGTGGTCGCCGGATCGACGACCTCCTCCCCGAGCGTCGCCAACCGTGCGTACCCGGCGAAGGCGAAGAACAGCAACCCTGCCGCCTGCACGATCCCGAACGGCCCGGCCGGTAACGCGGCATCGAGGTTGGCGGTGCTCGCCGTCCCTCCGAGCAGCGCACCGGCCACCACCACGGCCAGCGCGGCGAGCACGAGCGCCACGATGACACGGGTGAGCCGGGCGGTCTTCTCCACCCCGCGGTAGTTCACCGCGGCCATCGCGACGACCGCGCCGATGGCGACGGGTCGTGCCAGGTCCTCGGACAGGTAGGCCCCGAAGGTCAGGGCCATCGCCACCAGGCTCGCGGTCTTGCCGACGACGAAGCTCCAGCCGGCGAGGAATCCCCAGTACGTGCCCAGGCGCTTGCGGGCGTAGACGTAGGTACCGCCGGCTTCGGGGTAGAGCGCGGCGAGCTGCGCGGAGGAGGTGGCGTTGGCGTAGGCCACCAACGCCGCCAGTGCGAGGCTCAACAGCAGCCAACTGCCCGCCGCGGCTGCGGCCGGACCCGGTGCGGCGAACACCCCCGCCCCGATCATCGCTCCCAGCCCGATCACGACCGCGTCGGTGAGGGTCAGCCGGCGGGCCAGCTCGCCCGCGGGGTTGCTCACGGCCCGTCGCCGGTGACGACGCCGCTGGTGACGACGCCTCCGGCGTGCCGCCACTCGGGCAGACCGTCCTCGAGCCTTACGGCGCGGCGTCCCTGCTGCTGCAGGCGTCGCACCGCGTCGTCGGCGTAGACGCAGTAGGGGCCGCGGCAGTAGGCGACGATGTCGCGGTCGTCGGGCAGGTCGTCGAGCAGTTCGAGCCGGTCGGGTGGGATCGAGATCGCCCCGGGGAGGTGGCCGGCGGCGTACTCGGCGGCGGGCCGGACGTCGACGATGACGACCTGGTCGGTATCGAGCCGGGCGAGCAGCTCGCCACGGCTGACGCTCGGGATCTCCTCGCGGTCGCCGAGGTAGCCGAACGCGAGCGCGTCGAGTCCGTCGACCTGCGCGGCGGCCACGGTGCGCAGGGCCCACCACAGCTCGAGCACCTGCTCGGAGGCGAGCCGGTAGTGGACGTGGGTGCCGGCACGGCGGCTGACGACCAGACCCGCACGAGCGAGGGTGCGCAGGTGGTGGGAGGTGTTCGCCAGCGACTGGGCGAGCTCGCCCGCGATCTCCTCGACGGTCCGCTCGCCCTGGGCGAGCAGCTCCACGATCTCGGCCCGCCGACCCGAGGACAGGGCTCGGGCGATCGTGGCGAAGCCGTCGAACAGGGCGTCCTTGGCTGCCCGTCGGTCGGTCGTGTCGGCCATCACCACCACCTCCGGTGCGCACGGTACCGCAGCTGTACAAGCAAGCGTTTGACTTCTGGTCGGCTGGGCGCCATCCTCCTTTCTCAAACATCGGCTTGAGTAGAGGGTGGGTCGTGGCGGACGGTGCCGAGGTCGAGTCGGGCGGTTCCCTGCTGTGGGCGATCGCTCCCCAGGCCCACGCCCTCGAGGTCCAGGCATGACGCTGAACGTCGCGCCCGTCCGGCTGGGCCTGAAGGAGAACCTGCCGCAGTTCGCGCTGCTGGTCGGGGTCAACGCGCTGGTGGGTGGGCTGGTCGGTCAGGAGCGCACGGTGCTGCCGTTGCTGGCCGAGCAGGAGTTCGCGCTGCCCGGCTACACCGCGATGCTGACCTTCATCGTCGCCTTCGGGATCACCAAGGCGGTGGTGAACTACTTCGCGGGCACGCTCGCAGACCGGTTCGGCCGCAAACCGGTGCTGCTGGCGGGATGGCTGTTCGGCCTGCCCGTCCCGCTGCTGCTGATCTTCGCGCCCCCCTGGGGCTGGGTGGTGTTCGCCAACGTGCTGCTCGGGGTCAACCAGGGGCTGGCCTGGTCGGTCACGGTGATCATGAAGATCGACCTGGTCGGCCCCCACAAGCGGGGCACCGCGATGGGGTTCAACGAGGCCGCCGGCTACGGCGCGGTGGCGGTGGCGGCCTGGACCACCGGGCTGCTGGCCGAGTCCTTCGGGCTCCGGCCGGCCCCGTTCTTCCTCGGGCTGGCCTTCGCCGGGCTCGGGCTCGGGTTGTCCGCGGTGTTCGTCCGGGAGACCGCCGGCCATGTCGCCCACGAGGTCGCCAATCACGTCAGCACAGGTGGGCATGACGGGAACCTGACCCAGCGGCAGGTGTTCGCCCTGGCGACCTGGCGTGACCGGTCCCTGTCCGCCGCGTCCCAGGCGGGGCTGGTCAACAACCTCAACGAAGGGATGGCCTGGGGGCTGTTCCCCGTGTTCTTCGCCCTGGCCGGCCTGCCCGTCGGCACCGTCGGGCTGCTGGTCGCCATCGCCCCCGCCGTGTGGGGTGTCGGGCAGCTGTTCACCGGGGCCTGGTCGGACCGGGTGGGCCGCAAGTGGCTGATCGCCGGCGGGCAGTTCACCGAAGCAGCCGGGCTGGTCGTCATCGCGCTCGGGGACAGCTTCGCGGTGTGGGCGGTCGGCTCGGCGCTGTTCGGGGCCGGGACCGCCATGGCGTATCCGACCCTGATCGCCGCGATCGGGGACGTCGCACACCCGTCCTGGCGCGGGGCCGCGATCGGGGTCTACCGGCTGTGGCGTGACCTCGGTTTCGCCGTCGGTGCCGTGCTCGCCGGCACCCTGGCCGATCTCTACAGCCTGACCACCGCCATCCTCGTCGTCGCCGCCATCACCGCCGCCTCCGGACTCGACATCGCCCTCCGCATGACCGAGACCCACCCACGATCTGCCCGCACCACCACGAGGAGC
>PWEU01000105.1 GCA_003554005.1 Nitriliruptoraceae bacterium | reverse complement strand
GGGTTCCCGACAGGACATCTCGACGGACTATCCTCCGCTCATGATCACCGAGGAGCATCGCCGCCAACTAGCCAGGTTCGCTGCCGCAGTACGGGCATCACCGCACAACCTGGTCTCCAGGGGCGCCCTGGCGGAGCTCGAGGAGCGCCATATCCCCGAGAGCGCCGCTTTGGCAGCCCTCCTCCCGAGCGAGCCGAGGGGTCAGCACCTGATCGATGTTGGCAGTGGGGGAGGGTTCCCGGGCATCGTGATCGCGGTCGTGCGCCCTGACATCCGAGTGACCCTCGTGGATGCGCGGAAGAAGAAGACCGAGTTCCTCGAAGCCGTCGCAAGCGAGCTGCATCTCGACGTCACCGTCCTACGCGGCCGCGCAGAGGAACTCGTTCTGCGCGAGCATGCCGGCGCCTACGATCTCGCGACCGCGAGAGCGGTCGCACCGATGGTGCAACTGCTGCCGTGGACGTTGCCGTTCCTGCGTCCGGGGGGGATGCTGTACGCGGTCAAGGGAGAGCGCTGGAAGGAGGAACTAGACGACGCGCAGTCGGTGCTCCGCAGCCTGCGCGGCCAGGGGGTCGCGACGCCGAACGAGATCGATCCGGTGGCACCGGACGCGCCCCGGACGGTTATAGTCACGCGGACTCCTCAGTGAAGTGCAGAGGAACATCATATAACATGGAATGACATGGATAAGGAACAATCCCGGATCCTTGGCGGTGCGGTGACCGTCTGCGTCGCCAATCAGAAGGGTGGCGTGGGCAAGACCACCACCGCGATCTCCTTGGCGGCGGGTCTCGCCAACTTCGGTGCCCGCGTCCTGCTCGTTGATCTGGATCCGCAGGGCAACGCCAGCACCGGTCTGGGCATCAGGATCGAGGAGGGAGAACCGTCGACCTACGGGGTCTTGGTCGATGGGGACGTGTTGCTCCCGGCCCTGCAGGAGACGGGGATGGAGCGACTGTCGCTGCTCGCCTCCTCGTTGGATCTCGCCGGGGCGGAGGTCGAGTTGGTGCCGGCCTTCTCGCGGGAACACCGCCTGGAGAGGGCTTTGGACCCGGTCCGGGACAGCTTCGACGTCATCTTGGTCGATTGTCCACCATCGCTCGGGCTGTTGACGATCAACGCTCTGGTGGCCGCGGATGAGGTCCTCGTGCCGATCCAATGCGAGTACTACGCCTTGGAGGGTCTGAGCCAACTCCTGCGCACCGTCGACCTCGTGGCCGACAACCTCAACCGGAGACTGCGGGTGGGTGGTGTGGTCCTCACCATGTTCGATGCGCGGACGAACCTGTCCCAGCAGGTGGTGGAGGAGGTCCGCGGCTACTTCGGGGATCTCACCTACAGCACGGTGATCCCGCGCAGCGTGCGACTCTCGGAGGCTCCGAGCTTCGGCCAACCGATCACTGTGTACGACCCCTCGAGCCGTGGTGCCCGCGCCTACCAACGCCTCGCACGCGAGGTTGCCCTCCGGCTGGAGCTTCCGCTGGAGCTGCCGGAGGAATCGGGGGTCGATCGCCTTCTGGGGGGCAGCTTCACGGTGCCGGCGTCCCCGACGCCCCCGGCGGCGGAGGCCGCGCTCGATGAGGAGGCGGGAGCATGACCCGACGATCGGGGCTCGGCCGCGGATTGGCGGCACTCATCCCACCAGCGGCCGCCCGCGACGAGGGGGAGGCGTCGCCGCACCAACGGACCGACCCGGCGGGTGACCAGGGCAGCGACGCCGCGTCCGAGGCCGCGCCCGAGCCCGCCGCCGAGGCCCGTACGACCGGGTTCAGTCCCTCCGCGGCCGAACATGAGCGTGATGCACCACCGCTGCCAGACGATCCCGGGGTGGCATCCCCGCCCGACCCGGTGACCGCTCTGGGTCCTGCGACCTACGCAGAGATCGATCCCGGGCTCATCACCCCCAACCCGCGGCAACCTCGCGAGGTCTTCGACCCGGACGAACTCGAGGGCTTGTCGGTGTCGCTCGCCGACGTGGGCATGCTGCAACCCCTGGTGGTGCGGCCCCTGGCCGGCGGACGGTACGAGCTCGTGGCTGGTGAACGACGCCTGCGGGCCGCGCACCTGGCCGGGCTCCCCACGGTGCCGGTGCTCGTCCGCCACACCGAGGACGCCGACCTGCTGAAGGAGGCGCTGGTCGAGAACATCCACCGTGTGCAGCTCAACCCGCTGGAGGAGGCTGCGGCCTACCAGCAGCTGCTCGAGGAGTTCGGGGTCACCCAGGACGAGCTCGCAACCCGGCTCGGGCGGTCGCGTCCGGCGGTCAGTAACACGATCCGGTTGCTGCAACTCCCACCATCGGTCCAACGCCGGGTGGCGGCCGGCGTGCTGAGCGCCGGGCACGCCCGTGCCCTGCTCGCCATCCCCGACGGCTCCCGACAGTCGGCCTTGGCGGAACGCATCGTGACCGAGGGACTGTCGGTCCGGGCCACGGAGGAGTTGGTGCGCGTCAAGCTCATGGATGAGCCAGCCCCACGATCGAAGCCGCGCCGCTCCCCGACCGCTCCCGGTCTGCTCGAGCTCCAGGACGACCTGTCGGACGCCCTGCAGGCCCGTGTCCGCATCACGATGGGGGCCAAGAAGGGCCGGCTCGCGGTCGAGTTCGGCTCCGTGGATGACCTCGAGCGGATCGTCGCGGTGATCGCTGACGGTCTCGGTGCCCAGGGGCCGCCGCGTGAAGCCGGTGAGCAGCCGCTGGACTGACCTCAGCTGACACCGGGTTCGAGTGACAGCACTCGGCCGTCCTCGTCGGCGAGCAGGGCATGGTCGACCAGGTCCACGAACAGTCCGCACTCGACGACGCCCGGGAGGGCGGCGATCCACAGCTCCTCCACCGCCGGATCCTCGATGCCGCCGACCATGCGCGCATCCAGTAGGGGGTTGCCGTTGTCGGTGACCACCGCCGGACCCTCTCCCGCGGTCCGCAACTGGACGTCGTAGCCGCGCTCACGGAGACGTCGCGTGACGGGACCGGCGGCGAAGGGCACCACCTCGATCGGGAGCGGGAAGCTGTGACCCAGGCGGTCGACGAGCTTGTCGGTGGTCGCGATCACGACGAATCGCTCGCTCATGGCGGCGACCACCTTCTCGCGGAGCAGGGCGCCGCCGCCTCCCTTGGTGGCCGTGAGGGCATGGTCGAGCTCGTCCGCCCCATCGATCGCGAGGTCCAGGCTCTCCACCTCGGAGGGGTGCAGCACCCGGAGATCCAGCTCGCGGCAGTAGGCCTCGGTCGCCTCCGAGGTCGGGACCCCGGCCACATCCAGCCCACGTTCCGCGATCGCCCCGAGCAGGTGCTCGACCGTGGAGCCGGTACCGAGACCCAGCTGCATGCCGTCCTGGATCAACTCCAGAGCTGCCAGGGCGGCCGCGCGCTTGCGCGCGTCGATGGTGAGTGGTTCCTCAGCGGTCACGTCGTCTCTCCACGCCAGGTCGTCAGCAGGGTCGCCAGCTCTCCCAGGCCCTCCAGGACCAGATCCGGTTCTGCCGCCGTCTCAGGTAGATCCTGGAGCTGCCCCCAGGGCCCTCGACGTAACCAGCAGGTACGCAGGCCGGCGGCGGCAGCGGGAGCGACGTCGTTGTCGGTCCGATCACCGACGTAGAGGAGCTCCTCCGGCTCATCGTTGCCCGCCAGCTCCAGGACACGGTCGAAGAAGACCGGATCGGGCTTGGCGACCCCGAGCTCCTCCGACATCGCCATCGCGTCGTGCGGCAGGCCCAGCGCTTCGAGCTGTGTTCGACGGCGTGTGGGCTGGTTCCCGGCGATCACCACCGAGAACCCCAGGCTGACCAGGTCTTCGAGGCAGCGTCGCACGTCCGGGTAGAGATCCTCCTCCCGGAAGCCGCCGTAGCGGTCCTCGTGTTCCTGCTCGAAGCTGCGCCATTCGAGGTTCGGCGCCAGGTGATCGAACACCGCCTGCAGCCCCTCGCCCTGCACGATGGCAGCGCCGAGGACCGAGGCGAACGTCAGGCGGGAGACCCCGAGCAGGTCGGCCCAGACCCCCCAGACACGGGTCTCGTCGATCAGCACCTCTCCCACGTCGAACACCACCGTCGACGGGGCGTCGTCATCGACGTCGGCCTGCTCGGTGATCCCGTCCAGCGTCACGATGCCCCCTGGCCGGCCGACCCGTGCGACGGCCGCCCGCTCACCCGCCCACGCCCGAGGTCGGCCCACTGAGGCGTCGGTCCGGGGAGGGTGCGTCGTCACCGAACAGGGCCTGGACCAGTTCCAGCTCGTCGTGGAGCAACTCACCGAGCCTCGAGACCCCCTCGGGGATCCGTGACAGCTCCGGGTAGCTGAAGCACAGCCGCATCTGCTCGCCACCCGAGCCGTCGGCGTAGAACCCGCGGCCGGGGACGTAGGCGACCCGTCGTCCGACCGCCTTGGCCAGCAGGTCCGAGGTGTCGATGCCGGCCGGCACCGTCAACCAGATGTAGAACGCTCCAGCCGGGACGGTCCAGCTGACCCCCGGCGGCATCTCCTGCTCGAGGGATGCGAGCATGACATCGGCCTTCTCACGGTAGAGCTCGGTGAAGCGCTTGATCTGGTCGCGCCACGGCTGGGTCGCCAGCCAGCGTTCCACGATCATCTGGGTGAGGTTCGACGGACACAGATCAGCGGCCTCGCGCAGGAGGACCAGCTTGTCGCGGATCGGTCCCGGTGCGGCGATCCAGCCCGTCCGCACCCCAGGCGCGAAGGTCTTGGACATCGTGCCGATGTAGACGACCCGGTCCGGGATCATCGACCTGAGGCTCGGGAGACAGCGACCACCGAAGTCGAGCAGGCCGTAGGGGTTGTCCTCCACCACCAGCAGGTCGTGCTCCACCGCCAGCTCGGCCAGCCGCTCACGGCGCGGCACCGACAGCGACACCCCCGCCGGGTTCTGGTGGTTGGGGATCGTGTAGACGTACTTCGCGCGGCGCCCCTCGGCGGCGAGCTGGGCGAGCGCCTCCTCCAGCAGGTCGATGCTCATCCCGTCGTCATCCATCGGGACGTGTCTGACCTCAGCACGGTGGCTGGACATGGCACCGATGCCACCCACGTAGGTCGGACCCTCCGCGAGCACGATGTCGCCGTCGTCCAGGAAACACTTGGCGACCAGCTCCAGGGCCTGTTGTCCGCCCACCGTCACGATCAGGTCGTCGGCGTGAGCCGGGACGCCCTCGTGCCGCATCACGTCCAGCAGCAGCTCCCGCAGCTCGGGTCGCCCCTGCCCCCCGCCGTACTGCAGCGCCAGCGCCCCCTCGTCGCGGATCACCCCGGCGACCACCGCCTCGACGGCTTCCATGTCGATCGCCGAGGTGGCCGGCATGCCGCCGGCGAAGGAGACGACCTCCGGGCGGGAAGCGACGGCGAAGAGCGCACGGATCTCCGATGCGCTCATCCCCGTCACGCGCAGCGCGTAGCGGGAGAGGTAAGGGTCGGTGTCGAGCCGCACGCGGGTCTCCAGGTGGTGCGATGCCGGCGCCGCCCTCTCCGGGTCCCGCGAGGGCCGCCCCGCTACGCTCGAGCGTAGCGACCGGGAAGGCGCGGACGGTCGCGGCCGCACAGACGCACACGGTCCAGAGGTTCGCGATCCCCGGAGGAGCTGGGACGGTGTGCAGTGCAGGAGACGTGATGGAGGGGCAACCGGTCGAGCTGACGGCAGCGGACGGCCGCATCACCGGCCCGTCCGGCTGGCGAAGAGCCCTCCTCGGGCTCCTCGTCGGCGCGGTGATCGGCGCGGTGATCGGCCTGGTCCTGCCGCGCGACGACGGCCCGCGTCGTCCGACACGCTCGGCCTGAGCCATGGGACGGCGTCCGCTCCCGCTCACCGGCGGGGAGGTGGGGCGGCTCCCCGGAGCCTGTGCCCGATGCGTGTTCTGGGAACTGGGCGGACCGTGCCCGCAGCCGCGATCACCGACCGTGCTCGGCGGGCTCGCTCCCGCCGTCCCACCCCACGAGGCGCAGCGCGACCCCAGCGAACGCAAGCGCGACTGGGTCGAGGCCTGCACCGCTGATGGCCTGCCGGCGGGAGCGGTCGTCGAGGTACCGCGCGGCAACCAGCGGGGGCGGGAGCTGGCCGGGTTCGCGCTGTTCGCCCCGAGCGAACGGTACGCGCCACGCGCTGGGATGGCACCGCGGACCGATCGCGATGCCCTGCTCCTGGCCACGGCCTACGTCGGGGACATCCACCGTGAGGCGGGCATCGGCCGGCTCTTGGTGCAGGCCGCGCTGCGGGAGGCGATCCGACAGGATCGGCCGGCGGTCGAGGCCTACGGGGACCGCCGGTTCCGGGAGCGCACCTGCCTGCTCCCGGTGACCTGGCTGCTGCACGAGGGCTTCACGATCCACCGAGAGCACCCTCGCACCCCGTTGCTGCGACTCGATACCCGCCGCACGGTGCGGTGGGCGGACTCCCTCGAGCACGCCTGGGACGAGGTCCTGGCACGGCTGCCGGTGACCGCACCTGTCCCGAGACGCGGCGGTACCGTCAACGGCGCGGTCGTCTCGACGTCGAGACAACCGGGAGGCGACGCGGACTGAGCGGACGCCCCGCCCCGGGACGCCCCCGGTGACGCCACCACGACCTCCGTGAGCTGTCCGTGCGCGCCTATCTCGAGCTGTTCACCCACCGTGCGGCACGGTGGCCGTTGCTCAGCTCCATGGTCGCGCGTCTGGCGCCGGGCATGATGATCCTCGCGCTGGTCCTCCTCCTGCGAGAACACGGGTACAGCTACGCGGCGGCCGGACTCGTCAGCGCGGGTCACCAGCTGGGGGTCGGGCTCGCCTCCCCCCTCCAGGGCCGTCTGGTGGATCGGTTCGGTCAGGCCAGGATCCTGGTGCCCGACGCCGTCGGCTACCTCGGCGGCACGATCTGCCTGGCGCTCGCGGCCGCCGGCGGCTCAGGCGTGTGGCTGCTGGTGGTGGCGGCGCTTTGGACCGGCGCCTTCTACCCGCCGGTCACCGCGGCGTCGCGGGTCCTGCTGTCACGCCTGTTCCCCACCGGGCAGCTGCGGGAGACGGCCTTCGCCCTGTCCTCGATCTCGGTGGAGCTGGGGTTCGTGATGGGTCCGCTGCTCGCGGTCTGGATCGCGGAGGCCGGCACGGCGGGCTGGTCGGTGGTGCTGGCCGGGGTGTTCGCCGCCCTGGGGTCCATCGGGTACGCGAGCACCGCGGCCGCACGGTCGGCACCACGACGCGACGGCCGCCGGCCCCGTGGCGGGGCCCTACGGGCGCCGGGGGTGCGGGTCATCGCGCTGGCTATCGCCTTCGCGGCGGTCGCCTTCGGGGTGTTGGACATCACCGTGCCGGCCGTGGCGGAGCTCGCCGGCGATCGCAGTGACGCCGGCCGCCTGATCGCCACCCTGGCGACCGGCAGCCTTCTGAGCGGCATCGTGTACGGCGGACGACCCTGGCCGGGCACGCTGCCGGGACGGCTGCGGGTGCTGGCCGTGGCCCTGGCCCTGGGGATGGTCCTGCTCCCCCTCACGGTGCACGACCTGAGGTGGTTCAGCGCTGGACTGTTCCTGGCCGGGGTGTTCCTCGCACCGACGACCATCGTGGCCTTCCAACTCCTGGACGACCTCGCGATCCGAGGCACGCAGACCGAGGCGCAGGCGTGGCTGCAATCGGCGGTGGTGTTCGGGGTCGCGATCGGTGCCAGTACCGCCGGTCTCGCCGTGGACACCGGTGGACCGCGCTTCGCCTTCGCGGTCGGCGCGGTCGCGGTCGGGGTCGGGGCACTGGTCGTGCACCTGCGTCAGGGCGGGCTGCGGGTGGAGGTCACCGGTGCCATCCCGGCGGGCGTCGACGGTGGGTCGCCGAGCAGGTAATGGGTGATCGCGTGGGTCAGCGCCGCGGCGATGCGCTGCTGGGTTCGGGGCTGGGCGAGCTGCCGGCCCTCCTCCGGGTGGGTGAGGAAGCCTGGCTCGATCACCGCAGCCGGCGCTCGCGATTCTCGCAGGATGGGGCTGATCGAGGGGTGGACACGGCAGTCCTTGGTACCGGTGGTGGCCAGCACCGCTGCCAGGGCCAGGTCGGCGAGGCGCTGGCCTCGATCGGAGATCTGCGCCTCGGTGCCGAAGTGGTAGGCGGCCGCACCCCGCGCCCGCGGCGAGTTCGCCCCGTTGAGATGGATCGACAGGATCAACTCCACGTCCTCGGCGTTGGCCTGCTGGGCCCGCTGGGACGGCGTCGGGCTGGTGTGGGGGCCACGGCTGAGCACCACGTGCGCCCCGAGGGCGGCGAGCCGTCCCTCCAGGGCCGTGCCGATGCGCCAGGTGATGTCGTGCTCCTGCGCCCCGTCGGCCGAGGACAGCCCCGGATCCGCGATCCCGTGGCCGGGATCGACCATCAGCCGGGCTCCCGCCAGGCCGCGGCGGGAGGGTCGTCGCAGCGCCTCGCGCTCGCGGACCGCCGCAACCGGAGCTTCCTGGTGCGAGCGGTGGAGGCGCAGGAGGTGCTCCACCGTCTCCCGGCCGGCGATGCCGTCGACGAGCAGCCCGGCGTTGAGTTGAAACTCGCGGACCGCCGCCACCGTCTGCGGGCCGAACAGGCCGTCGTCGTATCCGGCGTCGAAGCCGAGGCGGTTCAGGCGCCGCTGGAGCTCACGGACGTCGTCCCCGCGCATCAACGGCCGGGTGACGTACAGCAGCCGGTCACCCAGGCTGAAGGAGGCTCCGACCAGCGTCTGCCACGTCTCCGGGCCCACGACGCCGTCGGCGATCAGCCCACGCCGTTGCTGGAAGGTCCGGACGGCGGCCTCGGTCGCCGGGTCGAACACGCTCGGGTCGCTGGGGCACGTCAGACCGAGGGCCTCGAGGCGACGCTGGACGTCCTCGACCTCGGGTCCGATGCTGCCCAACCGGATCGGTTCCACGCCGCGAGCCTACGCGCCGCCGGAGGGCGCGGGTTCGCGCCGAGGCGGCTCAGGGGGCGGCGCGCTGGAGGACGTCCGTCCCGGTCGGGGGGAAGCCCATGTCGTGCAGGTAGCGGCGGTGCCCGGCCACGCTCGCCGTGGTGCGCAGGGTCCGGACCCCATGCTCTGAGAACAATCCCGGCGTGGTGTAGAAACGGGTCCCGGCCCGCTGGTCACGGTGCGCGGGTGTGACGTAGTCGAGGTCGATCGTCGCCACCTCGCCGTCCACCCGGGCCAGCACGGCACCCACCGCCACGCCGTCACGCAGGACCATCCAAGCGAGATGCTCCGCACGGAGGCCGTCGAACTCGGGCTGGAAGCGACGGAGGTCCTCACGGTGGAAGTGCAGGAACCGCTCGAGGAGCGGGGAGTCCGCTTGGACCGCCACCACCTCGAAGTAGGCGCCCTGGGCGCGATCGCGGGCCATGCGTACCAGGTAGTAGATGTCGATGAGGACGATCGCGCCGTTGGGGACCACGACCGGGATCGAGCCGATCAGCCCCCCGTAGGCCGTGAACACCGCCGCGCCGACGAGGTTGATGACCCGCAGCCGGAACACCGACGACATCAGCAGGCTGAGGACGATCAACGCCGAGGCGACGTAGCCGATCAGCTCGGTCCACTCCGGGGACATGGGTAGGTCCAAGGCTCGGGGCCGTCGCCGTCGCAGAGCGACACCCCGGCCGGCGACCGGGGTGCTCGGATCAGGGGGGGCGGCTCAGCTCACGTAGTCCTTCAGGTCCTTGAGCAGCGCGGCCTTGCCCTTGGCGCCGACGATCCGCTTGTCAGGGCGGCCCCCCTTGAACACCAGCAGGGTGGGGATCGACATGATCCCGTACTCCCGGGCGGTGTCGGGGTTCTCGTCCACGTTCAGCTTGACGACCTTCAGTTGCTCCGACCGCTCGTTCGCGATCTCGTCGACGATCGGTGACACCATCTTGCAGGGCCCGCACCACTCGGCCCAGAAGTCGACGAGCACAGGCCGGTCCGACTCCAGGACCTCTGAGGTCCAGTCGCTGGTGCTGACGGGGGTAGCTCCCATGGGTGAGGCTCCTGTGTGGGCAACTCCGACGCGGCCCGGCGGGCGGCTTCGGATCGTGGGTCCGGGGCGCACGGTACCTCGCGACCGCCCGGCAGCGGCAGCCGTTCGGCCGTTCAGCCGCCGACGACCGCGGGCTCGGCCTCCGGACTCGCGGCGGTCACGCCGGCACCACCGGCGAGGTAGCGCTCGGCATCCATGGCGGCCCGGCAGCCGGTCCCGGCGGCGGTGACCGCCTGGCGGTAGGTGTGGTCCATGACATCGCCGCAGGCGAAGACGCCTGCCAGGTTGGTCGCCGTCGAGGGTTCGTCGACGAGGAGGTAGCCCTCCCCGTCGGTCTCGAGCACGTCGTCGAACAGCCAGGTGTTGGGGATGTGGCCGATCGCCAGGAACAGCCCGTCGGCGGCCAGCGTGCGCTGCTCGCCGGTCACCGTGTCGGTCAGCACCACGCCGCTCATCAGACCCCCCTCGCCGAGGATCTCCGAGACGGTTGCGTTGAAGGCGAACTCGATGCGATCGTTCTTGAACGCCCGTTCCTGCATGATGACCGATGCGCGGAGCTGGTCCCGACGGTGCACGACCGTCACCTTGGAGGCGAACTTGGTCAGGAAGGTCGCCTCCTCCATGGCCGAGTCGCCCCCACCGACGACGATGACGTGCTTGTCACGGAAGAAGAAGCCGTCGCAGGTCGCGCAGGCGGAGACGCCCGAGCCCCACAGCTCGTCCTCCCCGGGGCCCTCGAGGCGTCGGGGCTTGGCACCCGTGGCGATGATCAGCGCCCGGGTCGACAGCCGGAGCCCGGAGGCGGTCTCCAGCACCTTGACCTCCCCGGAGAGGTCGACGCTGGTCACGTCCTCGGTGACGAACCGGGTCCCGAAGCGGGCGGCCTGGTCGCGCATGTTGGTGATGAGCTCGGGTCCGAGGATGCCGTCGGAGAAGCCCGGGAAGTTCTCCACGTCCGTGGTCAGGGTGAGCTGGCCACCCGTGGGTCCGCCCTCGAGCACCCCCTCGATCAGGATCGGCTCCAGGCTCGCTCGTGCGGCGTACACCGCGGCGGTCAGGCCGGCCGGGCCGGAGCCGATGATGATCGTCTCGTGGATCTGGTCCTCGAGCTCGGGGGTGCCGGTCGGCTCGCTGGCCGAGGAGGGCGCCCCCACGGGGCTGAGGTTGATCTGCGGCGTGTCGGACATGGGCGACCTCTGGAGGTATCGGAGCAGGGCGGATCGCAACGCAGGTGCGATCCTCGGACCAGGCTAACGGCGGCCACCGCCCCGGTATTCCCTCCCCTACCCTGGTGCCATGCCCGCCCCCACCGCCTGCGCCCAGCACCCGTCGGTCCAGACCCGGTTGCGCTGCTCCGCCTGCGAGACGCCGATCTGTCCGGACTGCGCCCGTGAGGCGGCCGTGGGCTACAAGTGTCCGGCGTGCGCCCGTCACCTGGACAGCACGACCTCGCGGCGAGGTGAGCAGGGGGCGGGTGCGCTGGAGCGGTTCAGCGCCAGCGTCAACCGCCGAGCCGGTGCCGGCGGCGGGGGAGCGCGAAGCGCACCGAGCGGTGACCGCCTGGCCGCGGTGGTCGGGGCGAGGGCCGTGGCGGTGGGGCTGGCGGCCGCCGTGGTGGGCGGCCTCGTGCTCGCGGTGGTGCTCCAGGGTGGCTTCCTGTTCCTGATCTCCGCCGGCGCGATCGGCTGGGGTGTGGCCAGGGCGGTCTACTGGGGCTCCGAGGAGCGCGATTCGCCCTTCATCCGTGCGGTCGCCATGACCCTGGCCGGGTTCACGGTCGCGATCGCGATGGCGTTCGCCGGTCTGTCGACGGCTCCGGCCGGCCTGGTGTTCCTCGCCTACCCGGCGGCGATCTACGGCGGTTGGATCGTGGTCCGCGGCCGCTGATCAGGCCTGGTCAGGCCTGGTCAGGCCTGGTCAGACCTGGTCGAATCGCAGCACCTGGCAGGTGGCCTGCTCCAGCGTCCACACCTCGATCCGCGTGAAGGCACCGCTCTGCGGGTCGGGCGGGACCAGCCCGACGCTGACCGCGGGGGTGCCGTCGAACTCCAGCAGCTCGACCCGCGTGGGGATCGCCTGCTCGCCATCCTTGAGAAGGGTGGCCAGGCAGCGGCGGAGATCGCCGGCGTCATCGGAGTCGAGCGTCCGGCCGTCACGGGTCACGATCGTGGGCTCGACCGAGCGGTCCGCTTCTTCGTCTTCCTCGGCGTCGGCGACCGAGCCCGACGTCATCGGGGGCACGCCACCGAGCAGGAGCTGCTGGAACCGGGCGGCCACGACCTCGCCGTCGCCCGCTGACAGGGCCTGATCGGCCAACGCCTCGAGCTCCGGGCTGGCCAGCAGCGCCTCCAGCTCCGCGGTGGAGGTCGATCGGCCGTCGTCGATCACGACGGGTGCGAGCGCCTCACCATCGGCGCCGGGGGGCTCGGCGGGTGCCAGCTCCGCGTCGTCGGCGCTCATCATCGCGTCGACGCTCTCGGCCGTCCGGGCGTCGTCGGCGCCGAGGTCGAGCTGGCCCAGTCCCACGAGGCCGCCGGCGAGCAGTACCAGGCCGGCCGCTACGCCGGTCACCGCTGGCCGGACGCGCCGACGCCGACGCAGCGAGAGCTCGTCGTCGCCCCCGTCGGTGCCCATCGAGGGGGCGGGCGCATCGTCGGCCGTGGCCGCGGTGGGCGGTGGTGGGGCGGCCAGGCCCTCCGGGGTGGTCGACAGCACCTCCTCGAGGACGCCCGCGAGCCGGGCGTCGAGGCGGCGGCGCGCTCCGGACGGGGGCTCGGTGGCTCCCAGCGCGCCCAGCGCCTGGTCCGCTCCCCGCAGCGCCGCCAGACGCTCCCGCAGCGCCTGATCGCCGGCGAGCTCGGCCTCGAGGGCACGACGCTCACCAGCTTCCAGCTCACCGTCGAGGTAGCTGGTCAGGCGCTCGATCTCGTCCAACGGTGCTCCTGGCGCCCGGCTCCGCCCGGGTCCGCGGTGTGGTCAGGGGTGGGACGTGCGGTCAGGTGGTGGGGTTGCATCGGATCTCGGGGAGCGGCTGCGCTCGGCCAGCGCCGTGGCGAGCCGTCCCCGGGCTCGTGACACCCTGCTCTTCACGGTGCCGTCCGGCAGGCCGAGGACCTCGCCGGCCTCGGCGTAGGTGAGACCCTCGACCGCGACCAGGACCAGTGCCCGGCGCGAGAGGGGGTCGAGCGTGTCGAGCGCGGTGGCCACCGCCAGGTGTTCGGCGGTCCCGGCGCTGCTGTCCGGCTCCGAGGGCGCGTCGTCGAGCAGCCCCGGGTCGGCCACCGGGGTGGCGGGCCGGCGGGCGTCGTGACGGATGTGATCGGTACAGACGTTGCGGGCCACCCGGTACAGCCACGTCGACAGCTTGGCGTCACCCCGGAACCCGGCGGCGCCACGGGCCAGCTTGACGAAGGTCTCCTGGGTGGCGTCCTCGGCGTCGCTGCGCGAGCGCAGCACCTCGAAGCAGATGGCGAACACTCGTCGGTGGTAGCGGTCGACCAGGGTGTGGAAGGCGGCCTCGCGGTCGCCGGCGGGGGCGCCGGTATCGATGTAGCGGGCGAGGACCTGCTCGTCGCTCAGCGCATCCAGGGACAGGGTGGTCATCGCGGTCAGGAGGGCCCGAGGAAGCGGACCTCCGCGACCTCGGCGGTGAACTCGTCGGTGGCACCGGCGGACAACCCGGTGATCCACAGCAGCCAGTACTGCTGGGAGGTGGTGTTGAAGGAGAAAGGCTGCTGGCTGAGGGTGTCGTTCTGGGAGGCCCGGGGCTCCCCCCAGGTGCCCGGGCTGGCCACCTCGGGCGGCAGCTGGTCGCTGGCGTAGAGCTCGACGGCCAGTCCGCCGCGGGCCAGCTCCAGGGTGACCCCCCTCACGTCACGCTCCTCGCCGAGGTCGAACACGAGCCCGATGCCGTCCTTCTCGCCGCCGAAGTCAGCGTCGTCGTAGGCCTCGGTCGTCCAGGTCGTCTGAGGGTCACCATCGATCGTGTTGCTGGCCTGGTCCAGGTTGTCGCCGCGACCCGGTGCCGCAGGGTCGAAGACCATCACCTCCTCCACGGGATGAACGACCGCCGTGGTCGTTGGATCCGGGGGGTCGTCGTCCTGGAGGGCGTCGTAGGCGAACACGGCGACGAGCGTGAGAACGACGCCACCGAGCACGGCGGCCGCCAGCCGGCGGGCGTACTCCCGACGGGTCGTCGGCATCGGGCCGGAGTAGGGCAACTCGTCGCGCCCCATCGGCAGGACCTGCGGGGCGTCGGGGTCCTCGTGGTGGGTCAGGGCAGCGGTGACCTCGCTCGGCTTGGCGGTCACCAGGGGCGCCAGGGCTCCAGCCATGGCACCGCCGTCCGGGTAGCGGTCGATCCGCTCCCGACGGGTCGCACGCACGATCACGTCGTTGAGGGCGCGGGGGACGTCGGCACGGAGTTGGCGGGGGGGGAGGAGCTCGTGGGTCAGGCGCATCGCCGCGGTGGCTGTCGCGGTGTCGCCACTGAAGGCCGGGCGACCGGTGAGGCACTCGTGGAGCACGACCCCGAGGGCGTAGATATCGGCCCGAGCATCGATGTCGCCGTCCTCGAGCTGCTCCGGGGCGCCGTAGGCGGCCGTGCCGACCACGGTGCCGGGGGTGGTGAGCGTCGTATCGGCGGTGGACAGGGCCTTGGCGATCCCGAAGTCGGTGACCTTCATCGTCCCGTCGGCGGCGATCAGGATGTTCGCAGGCTTGACGTCGCGGTGGACCAACCCGTGCGCGTGGGCCTCACCCAGCGCGGAGGCCACCTGCTCGCCGACCGCGGCGACCGCCACCGGATCGAGCTCCCCCTGGGACCGCAGCACCTCACGCAGGCTCGGACCGTCGACGTGTTCCATGACCAGGTAGACGAGGTCGTCCTGGCGTCCGGTGTCGTAGATCCGGACCGCGTTGGGGTGGGCGAGCTGGGCGGCAGCCCGCGACTCCCGCTCGAAGCGCTCCACGACGGTGGGGTCGTTGGCGTGGTGGGGGTGCAGGAGCTTGATGGCCACCGTGCGTGACAGGTTCTCATCGAAGGCACGCCACACGATGGCAGCGCCGCCCGAGGCGATCGGCTCCTGCAGGGCGTAGCGTCCCGCGAGGTGTGAGCGGTCAGGCCAGGGCCGAACCGGCACCGGCTCCGCGGCGGAGCCGTGGGCGTCGAAGGACGCCTCACCGGTCAGCGTGGGCTCGTCCCCACCCAACCGGCGGTCTGCGGTGTCGTCCACGCCCTAGGACCTGATCTGCACGTCGCGTGAGGCGGTGCGCTGCGTCAGCTCCTCGGTCAGGGCCAGCCGGTGCAGGAGCAGCGTCCCGGCGTCACGACCGACCTCGACCGTCATCGTCGTCCCGTCCTCTTCCAGGCTCATGAGCTCCACCGACCGTCCGTCCGCCACCGCCTCTGCCGCCGTCTCGGCGTCGGCGAGCGATCCGCTCGAACGGTAGGCAACCACAGCGGCCCGTGCGACCTCGCCCGCGGCACTGTCCGCGTCGACGCTGGCGACGACCACCGCGCCGATCTCGAACACCACGACCGCGAGGACCGCGAGCCAGAGCATGAGCTGTAGCAACCAGCCGGTGACGATGCCACCTGCCTGCCCGTGAGAGGTGCTCATCGGGAACCTCCTCCGCCGACGTCACCGTCTGGGGGTGCGACGTCAGTATCGCGCACCACCTCTAATCTCGGTCGTTCGGGCCGCCGACGTAAGGAACCGACGAGAAGGAGCACCAGGACCACGATCCCGACCGCCGCCAGAGCAGGACGCGAGATCGCCGTCGACCGCACCGAGAGGGCGTCCCGGGCGAGCTCGCGGTTCTCGGACGGATCGGTGACCACCACGGTCACGGGGAAGGTCCCGGTGGAGACCGCCTGTGTCGCGAAGGACACCGTCTGAGCGGTGCCCTCGCTCAGCTCGATCACCTCTGAGCGACGGCCTTCGGGCCACAGCAGGCGCCCCTGGGACTCGACGGTGACCACGACCTGCAGCGGGCCACCTCGGGTGCGCTCCAGGGTCACGGGGACCTGTCCCGTATCGGAAGTCAGGGTCACGGGCTGCGCCGCGACCTCGACGAGCCCGAAGGTGCTGTCCACGACACGTCGTACGTCGCGGACCAGCGCTGCCGCCTGAGCCGTACCGTCGCCGCGGAACCACGCCGAGGTGGCTCGGAGGAGGTCCTCCCGCAGCTCCTCGATCGGCCGCTCCTCGAGCCGGGTCGTCTCCGGCGGGGAGGCGTCGATCGCGGCGTGCAGGTCGCTCCACACCGCCGACAGCTCCGGACCGAGCTCCGGGCCGAGAGCTCCGGAGGTCGGAGGGGCCAGCCCCACCATGCTGGAGCTGCGTTGGGCTTCGGCTGTCATGGTGGCCGGGGACACGAAGCGCAGCCACGGGGCTTCCCCGAGTGCGTCCAGGAGCTCGTCGGCCACGGCCCCGGGCGGGTCCCAAGCCTGCTCCGGTAGCAGCACCAGACCGCGGGGGCCGGACCCCGGTGAGGCGAGGTAGGCCATCGCCGTCTCCGCCAACACGCGTTGGCTGGCGACGATCGCGCCGTCGCCGCTGTCGAGCTGGGCGAGGCCGGCAGCGAGGTAGGGGTCACCGACCAGGCCGGTCAGCAGCCGTCCCGAGGGCGCCTGCAGCAGCCGCACGGGTGGGCCGAGCTCGGGGTCGGTCCCGAGAGCTGGGAGGTCGGCGACGTGGCTCGGCAGCAGCAGGGTCTCTCCGGGGATCACGTCCAGCGCCGCACGATCGATCGGCGCGCCGACGAGGTGGGTCGACCCGTCGACCTCCACCCCGAGCTGCAACTGCAGCCGTCGACGGCCGTCGGCAGCGGCGATCGCGGCGAGCTCGGCCTGCACGGCATCGCCCGCGAGCAGGGCGGCGAGGTCCGCGTCCGCGTAGGTCGCGCTGATCGGGTCCAGAGGCGACAGGGCGGTGATGTCACGCATCCGTCTGAGCAGCGCGGTCGCGTCGATCGCGCCGGCATCGGACGGACCGACCAGGCGCGGCTCGAGGTTGCCTGCCTCGGTTCGTACCTGGCTGACGTACCCGTCCGAGCGGTCGCTGAGGTCCTCTAGCAGATGGGCTGCGGGTGCCAGTACCACGGGGACGTTGGCGGGGGCCCGCTCGAGCGCGCCCACCAGCCGGTCGAGCCGCGAGCCCGGTCGGGTCTCTCGCTCGATACCGCTCGGGTAGCTACCCCCCGGCCCACGCCAGGGCGGGGTGTCGATCGGCCAGATCAGGGACGCCAGCAGCGGGGTGGTGGGCACGTCGTTGAGCCAGACGACCGCGGTCACGGCCTCGTCCAGGACCTCGGTGCCCAGCAGCACGGCGACCCGTACCGGGTGCACGCCGCCGGGCCCGCTGGCCCAGGTGACCTCCTGCCGCGCGAAGCGATCGGTGACCCCGATCAGCTCTCCGGGTTGGACCGGACCCTCGTCGGACAGCGGCTGGGTGTGGACGTGCAGCGCGGATCCGCGCAGGTTGCCGTCCAGCGCGTTCGCCAGCAGGCCACGGGTGAGCGTGGGGGGATGGACCTCGACCACCAGCTGCGCTCCGGTCAGCGGTGCGCTGCCGATGTTGTCGACCAGGACCCGCAGCTCGAGGTCGTCCGGGTAGACGAGCTCCTGGGCGGGATCGTCGACGGCCGGGACCGTGCCCGGTCCGAGCACGCGGGTCAGGGCGGTGATCGTGACCTCGGCCCGGGGCTGCGGGACGTCGGACTGGGCCAGCCCAGGCGTCGCCAGCACCGTCGCCAGCGGCCAGAGGATCGCCAGGGTGATGACGGCCGCGCGGATGGTCCGGGCGCGACCGCGGCCGCGCGAACGGCTCACCCGTCGATCGCGGCGGCAGCGTGCCGCGGCGGCTGGGGGCGGGTGGGCGCGGCGGTCCGCGCCTTCTCCACCAGCTTGCGCTCGTTGCGGTGCGCGAGCCGGACCAACGCCACCTCCAGGGGGACCCACTCCACGTGCTCGGCTTCGTCGTCGCGTGTGCCCGGCTCCTGGCCGTCCCACCACATGAAGTAGTAGTGGACGAACTTGTGGTAGCGGACCTGATCCGGACGCCACACGAACCAGTACTCGATCGTGCCGAGCAACTCCTCGATCAGGGCGCCGTAGCCGGTCTCCTCGCGGACCTCGCGCAGCGCGGCCTCTTCCTCGGACTCGCCGTCCTCGATGCCGCCCTTGGGCAGCGTCCACTGGGGCTTGCCGGCCGCGTTGCGGCGGGCGATCAACAGCACCCACCGGCGACCATCGGGCCGGTCGTCACAGACCACACCACCGGCGGAGGTGGCGCGTCGTGTGGGGTACCTGGCCATGGTTCGAGGGTAGCGACCGACCTGGTCCCCGCGAGGTCTACCCTCGCACCCCGGGATGCGCCCGGCGGCCCGGCTGCCAGCCAGCGGCTGAGCCTCGCGCGCGGCCGGAGTGGAGGGGTCGCCATGCGCGCTGTGGTCCAACGGGTCACCTCGGCATCGGTCCGGACGCTGCGGCCGGACGCCGAGCCGGTCGAGACGGGCCGGATCGGCCCCGGCCTGGTCGCCCTGGTCGGGGTGACCCACGACGACGGTCCCACCGAGGCCGAGAAGCTGGCCCGCAAGCTGCTGCACCTGCGCATCTTCTCCGACGAGGCCGGCGCGATGAACCTGAGCTGTGCCGACACCGGCGGCAGCCTGCTGGTGGTGAGCCAGTTCACCCTCTACGGCGACACCCGCAAGGGGCGTCGGCCCTCCTTCGTGGCGGCCGCCGGGCCCGAGGTGGCCGAGCCGCTCATCGAGCACCTGGTCGAGACCCTGCGCTCCCTGGGCGCCACCGTGGCCACGGGACGTTTCCGCACGCACATGCAGGTGAGCCTGGTCAACGATGGCCCGATCACCCTCGACCTCGAGGTGTGACCGGCCGGCCTCAAGTCGCGAGCTGGCGTGGTCGATGATGCTAGCGAGACGACGGTGCCCCCGATGCCGTCCGACACAGGAGCTCGAGCCTCGTGCCGAACGTGAACGAGTACCTACAGGTCCTGGTGGAGTCCGGTGGCTCCGACCTGCACCTGAAGGCGGGTGGTCCGGCCTACGTGCGCATCGATGGTGACCTGAAGCCGATCCCCAGTCTGCCTCCGATCTCCGAGGGTGACACCGCGCAGCTCGCCCAGTCCATGATGGATACCCGGTTGAAGGAGGTCTTCGAGCGGGACAAGGAGGTGGACTTCGCCTTCTCGATCGCCGGGGTGGGGCGGTTCCGGGTCAACGCCTTCCTGCAGCGGGGCTCCGTGGGGATCGTGTGCCGGCGCGTGTTGCCCGGGACCCAGTCCTTCGAGGCCCTCGGGCTGCCGGCCTCGGTGCGCAAGTTGGCCGAGGAGCACCGCGGCCTGGTGCTGGTCACCGGTCCGACGGGTTCCGGGAAGACCACCTCCACCGCGGCCATGATCAGCCACGTCAATGCGACCCGGCGGTGCCACATCGTCACGCTCGAGGATCCGATCGAGGTCCTCCACCGGGACGACCACGCGATCATCGACCAGCGTGAGGTCGGTGTGGACACCAAGGACTTCGCCAGCGGTCTGAAGGCCGTGTCGCGGCAGGACCCGGACGTGATCTTCATCGGCGAGATGCGCGACCTCGAGACCGTCGAGGCGGCGTTGCAGGCCGCGGAGACCGGCCACCTCGTCATCTCGACGCTGCACACCACCGACGCGCGGGAGACCATCAACCGCGTGGTCGACATGTACCCGAAGGAGAGCCAGGGACAGGCGCGCATCAGCTTGGCCAACTCGCTCAAGGGCATCGTCTGTCAGCGGCTGGCACCCCGGGCCACGGGGCACGGTCGAGTCGCGGTCGTCGAGGTGCTGGTGATGCCCACGCGCACCTACGAGTTCATCGTGGATCCTGCCCAGCTGCCCATGATCTCCGAGGCGATCGCCGAGGGTGGCTACTACGGCATGCAGACCTTCGATCAGCACCTGCTGGCGCTGTACCAGTCGGGTGAGGTGACCTTGCGGGACGCCCTGGCGACCGCGACCAACCCCCACGACTTCCGCGTCTCCCTGCGGGGCGCGGGGTTGGTGGCCTCCTGACGCCTGGCGGTGTCGGGCTCCTTCCGCGGGCGCTGCGGGGGCGGCGTGGCGCTGCGGGGGGCGGCGTGGCGTTGCGGGGGGCGCTGCGGGGGCGGCGGGGCGTTGCGGGGGTCGGTGCTGGCGGGGCGGTCGCTGCGGGGGTCGGTGCTGGCGGGGCGGTCGCTGCGGGGCACCTACCCGGTCACCGGTGGCCGGAGAACTGCCCCAGAGTGTCCAGGTGGCGGTCGTGGGGTGGTCAGCCGGCCGTCGCTGGCTGACCGAGGTCCACGGCGCCACCACGCACGCCGTCGGCCCCGGGCTGCCCGTCCTCCCGCTCCGGTACGACCGGGATCGGCGAGGCGGCGTGCTCGGTGAGCCGGGCGTGGAGGCGCGCGGCATCGTCGCGCCCGGCGTCGAGCACCGTCAACAGCGCCCCCGGGCCCGCGACGTGGGCGACCAGGGTGGTCAACTCCAGACGCCGCTGGAAGAAGGATCGGCGGCTGGTCAGGGCCTGCACCTTGACGACCGGGGCGATGTCGGTACTGATCGAGAGCGCACCGCTACGCGCTGCGACGACCAAAGGCGTGGCGCCGTGCGCCAGTTGGCGGTACTCGATCACCGCCAGCATGGCGTTGATGGGGAGCAGCAGGAACGTGTAGGGCTGGGCGGTGGCTACCAGGTCGGTGTCGAGGAAGGCGATCACCTCGGGCAGCAGATGCGCCGCAGCGATCAGCACGACCGCGGGTCGCAGCCAGCGGAACAGGGCGCGTCGCAGGGCGGCCGGGGGGTGGGCGTACAGGTCGGGTACGCCGTCGACGTTGGGCAGCAGGCAGCTGAGCAGCCGATCGACCTCGTCGTTGGGCAGCAGGGGCACGGTGACCCGACCGTCACCCCCGGTCGAGCCGCCGGCTGAACGGATCCGGACCGTGGCGTACCCGAGGACCCGCCGGGCCCAGTTCCGCTTGATCTCCACCATCTGGATCCGTCGCAGAGGCACGACGGAGTCGCGGGTCGACAGCAGACCGCGGGAGATGTGGAGATCCTCGTCCACCTGTCGGATGTGGAAGTTGCCGTCCCGCAGGACCCCGACGACCACCGCCGCCGCGACGGACAGCATCAGCCCCAGCGCCACGCCGACGGCGATCAACCGCCAGTTCGGTCCCTCGAAGGCGGGGGTCTCGCCGGCGAGGCCGAGCTCGACCGCCCGCTCGATCGCGTCGTCGACGAACGGACCGATCTGGTTGCCGATGAACTGCAGCGCACCACCGATCACGGCCGGCAGCACCAGCAGCCGGGCGCCGGTGACCGACGCGAGGATCACGTGCGGTAACGGGACCCGCAGCACCTCCTGCTCGGCAACTCCCGCCCCGTCGTCGTCCGACGGTTCCCCGCTGAGGGCGCGTCCCGTCAGGCGCGCCTGGCTGAGCCGTACCGCGGAGCGCAGGGCGACGGCGTCGGCGTCGGGCAGCACCCTGAGGTCGACCTCGGGCTCGCTGGCGCTGCCGGCGGTCTCCACCCGGATGGCCGCCAGCCCGAACACCCGCTGGATCGCCCCGCGCTGGATCTCGACCTGCTGGATGCGGCTGACGTCGAGGCTGCGGTGGTTACGGCTGAGCACGCCGTGATCGACGCGCAGTACCTCGCCGTCGAAGGAGAAGGTGCGCATCCGCCAGTCCAGCAAGCGCAGCACCCCGCCGACGAGAGCGACGCTGAACAGCACGAACAGGGTGAACCACCGCGGTGCCGCCAGGGTGGCCACGAAGGGGAAGATCAGTGCCTGGACCGCCTGCGCCAGGGGGATGCCGAGCAGGACGGACGCCGGGTGGAGCCGCCGAGGCTCGCGGAAGTCGCGGGGCGAGCCGGCCGTCCCGGTGCTCGGGGCGCCTTCATCCGTCGGGCCCTGCGCCCCGGTCGGGAAGGACCCGGGCG
>PWEU01000128.1 GCA_003554005.1 Nitriliruptoraceae bacterium | reverse complement strand
CCGCGGCCGTGCGCCCTTCACCGCCTCGCCACCGACCCACCACGACCTCCCTCACGAGGTGCGTCGCCAGCCTAGGACCCCGTCGGGCGCGCATCCTCACGTTGGTCACCGCCCTGGCCGCTCGTACACTGCTGCCCGGCGCTCGACCGAGGCGACGGAGCCCGCCCCGGCGCGCCCCGACGAGGGAGCACAGCCCGTGACGGACGAGCCCCTGCTGGCGCTGTTCCGGATCGTGGTGGGCACGGCGACCCTGGCGTTCTTCGGCGCCTGGGCCGTGCGCCGGGGCACCTTCCTGGTGCAGCTCATCCTGGCCGCCAAACCGAACCCGGAGCGCAACATCCGCACGGCCTTCAAGGCCAACCTGCGGCACGCGCTCGTCAACATCTTCGGGCACAAGAAGCTGCTCAAGTGGTCGCTGTCCGGGATCGCCCACTTCTGGGTGATGTACGCCTTCTTCATCCTGCAGACCACGGTGCTGGAAGCGATCGGGGAGCTCTACGTCGGGCCGTCCTTCCAGCTACCCCTGCTCAACTCGATCAGCCTGTTCGGTGTCACCGCCTACGACGTGCTCGGGTTCTCCCAGGACGCGCTCGGGCTGCTGTCGCTCACCGGCATCGCGATCTTCGCCGCGATCCGAGCCTCGCAGGATCCGCGCTCGCAGGGTCGCAACTCCCGGTTCGCAGGTTCCAACCTCAACCAGGGCTGGTGGGTGCTCGGTGCCGAGGTCCTGGTCGTGTGGACCCTGTGGACCGCCCACGGCGTGCGGTTCGCCAAGGGCTTCGCGCCGACCGAGGCCGCCTTCATCTCGAACAATCTGTTCGGGCAGGCGATGATCGGGATCGGCCCCCTCACGCTGGAGTGGATCGGAGCCATCAACCTCGTCGCCCACCTCGCGATCGTGATGGGGTTCCTGGTCTTCACCCTGCACTCCAAGCACCTGCACATCATCACGATCGCCTTCCAGGAACTGACCCGCGATCCCAACCGCGACACCGCGCTCGGCAAGCTGACCTCGGAGCCGATCGACCTCGAGAACATGACCGAGGACACCGTGCTGGGCGTCGGTCAGATCGAGCAGTTCACCTTCGACCGGTTCCTCGACTTCCAGGCCTGCACGGAGTGCGGCCGGTGCCAGTCCCAGTGCCCGGCCTGGAACACCGGCAAGCCGCTCAGCCCGAAGATCCTGATCCAGGACCTGCGCGACCACATGTACGCCAAGGGTCCCTTCCTCCTCGGCAAGGTGGACGAGGCCGAGGCCGGCGACGTCATCAAGATCCCGCTGGTCGGCGATGCCCCCGGCGAGGCTGCGGTCATCGACTACGACGTCCTGTGGTCCTGCACCACCTGCGGCGCCTGTGTCGAGGAGTGCCCGGTCGACATCCAGCACGTCGACACCATCGTGGCCCTGCGCCGCTACAAGGCGATGATGGAGTCCAGCTTCCCGCAGGAAGCGGGCGTGATGCTCAAGAACGTCGAGAACGCCGGTGACCCCTGGGGCGTCGGCCAGGCCAAGCGCGAGGACTGGACCACCAAGCTCGACTTCGACATCCCCGTGCTCGTGCCCGGCGAGGAGCAGGGTGGGGAGTACGAGTACATCTTCTGGACCGGGTGCGCCGGGGCCGTGGACGACCGCTCGATCAAGATCACCCAGGCCACCGCGCGGCTGCTCCACGACGCCGACGTGTCCTTCGCGATCCTCGGCAAGCACGAGACCTGCACCGGGGACCCGGCCCGCCGGCTCGGCATGGAGTACCTGTTCCAGATGCTGGCGCAGCAGAACGTGGAGCTGCTCAAGAGCGTCGGCGCGGACAAGACCAAGATCGTCGCGTGGTGCCCCCACTGCTTCAACACCCTCAAGAACGAGTACCCCGACTTCGACGGCAACTTCGAGGTGCTGCACCACTCAGAGGTGCTCGCGAAGCTGATCGACGAGGGCCGCCTGGTGGCCACCAACCAGCTCGACAAGCGGGTGACCTACCACGACCCCTGCTACCTCGGCCGCCACAACGAGGTCTACTCCACCCCCCGCCAGGTCGTGAACGCCGTCCCCGGCCTCACGCCGACGGAGATGACCCGCTGCCGCTCCAACGGCTTCTGCTGTGGCGCCGGCGGGGCGCGCATGTGGATGGAGGAGAACATCGGCAAGCGCGTGAATATGGAGCGTGTGGACGAGGCACTCGAGCTCGACCCGGAGCTGATCACCACCGCCTGCCCCTACTGCACCACGATGCTGGAGGACGGCATCGCGCAGAAGACCCAGGAGGGGGCGCTGGGCGACGGACAGGTCGAGGTGCTCGACATCTCCGAGGTCCTGCAGCGCGGGCGGATGCTTCCCATGGCCACCCAGGGGGTCGCCGCGGCCACCGCGCCCGAGACCGTGCCGGACGAGTAGTGCCCCAGCCAGGGGTACCCGGAACCGATGGGTCGACCGGTCGCGACGAACGGGGCGAGGTGCCAGCAGCCGGCGGACATCCCGCACCCGAACGCGACCGCGCCGACCGCGTGGCCCAGCGGCTGGCGTTCCCCGTGCTGATCGCGGCGCTGGCCAGCGTGCCCGCGGTGTTCCTGACCCTGCTGGACGATCCCTACGAGACGATCGGCACCGGGCTCAACACCCTGTCGGGCGCGGTACTGATCGCCGAAACCGTCGTGCTGTTCGCGGTGGCGGAGAACCGGCTGGCCTGGCTGCGCCGCAACAAGTGGCTGGTCGTGCTCGCCGTGGCGATCGTGCCGGCGGTGGTGTTCGCGGTCGGACCGGTGCAACTGCTGCGCCTGACGCGGGTGGCCCACGCGATCCGGATGGTCGGCGCCGTACGCATCATCCGCGTCGGACGGATCGTGAAGGCGGGGCGGATCCTGCGCGAGCGCGCCGGGTTGGATGCCCGTTGGCAGGGGGTGGTGGCCATGCTCGCCACGCTCCTTGCGGCGGCCTTCGTCGGCATCACCCTGGCGGATCCGACGTCGGCATCGGGCGGGGCGTTGCGCGATGCGGTCGACGTGGTCGGGGTGCCGGGCATCCTCCTCGCCGGCCTGCTCCTCGGCGGCGCCACCTACGTCGTCCGCACGAACCGGCACGACACGGGCCGTGGGCGCGAGCCCGACGAGGAGCCGGACGAGGAGCCGGACGACGAGACCCGCGCGCAGAACGCCGGCCGTCAGTCCGACGACGCGTCAGGATAGGGCCAACCGTTGGCGTCGCAGGCGCCGGTGGTGATGGTCTGTTGCATCATGACCAGAGCCGCTGCCCCCGGCGCCGGGCAGTCGACGTGGCCGTGACCGAGCCCGTGCCCGAACTCGTGGTTGACCAGGTAACGACGGTAGGTGGTGAGGTCTCTGAAGTCGTCGGCCCCGCGCTCCCACCGCATCGCGTTCAGCGCAGCGAAGGTCCCGTTCCAACAGGAGTAGAGGCCCTCGGTGATCGCGGACCCAGCTGCGGGGGTCGTGGAGGGCTTCCTCGACCGCCGCGGTCACCGACAGAAGGTCCTCACCGGCGGCGGGTTCGAGCTCGACCGTGTAGGTGACGAGCTCCCCCTGCCCCGACGCAGCGGACCCGGCCGCGACGTCGAAGCCCTCGGCGCTGCGCATCGCGGGGCTCGCGGCCGTTGGCGGACCGAGGTCGTCGCCCTGGGAGCCAGCCGGGACACCGACGCCACGGACCCCGACGCCACCGGGCCCCGATCCTAAGCGCTTCGACACCCCCGTGGACGGTCGCGCCACAACCCTCCGGGTGAGCCAACCGTCCCGGTCAGCGGTGCAGGAGTTTCCGCTCGTCGAGCCAGTCATCCAGCCGCTCAGCGGGTGCCCCCATCGACACCGCGATCGTGCGAAGGTCGTCGGTCCTGAGGCTGAGGATCTGTCCGTTGTAGTCATCCCGTAGCCACTGGACGTGACGGACCAGGCGCAGCAGCGGCGCGAGCTCCGGGTCGTCGGCCTGCTCGCCGAGGCGTCGCAGGTCGACCGCCAGGGTGTCCTCGCTGCTACGCCGACGGGGACGCTCCTCATCGGGGAGCAGTTCCACCACCGGTACCTCGTAGAAGGCGGCCAGTGACGCGAGCTTGTGGGCCGAGACGGCCCGGTCGCCGCGTTCGTAGGACCCGATCACCACCGCCTTGAACCGGCCCTCGCTGAGCTCCTCGACGTCCTGGAGACGCAGACCCCGCGCTCGCCGCACCGCCCGTAGCTTGGCACCGAGCCGCTGCTGGTACTCCCCTGCCGCCTCCTCGTCTTTCGTCACCTCGGGCAGGACCGTGACCTCTGATGTTTCTGACGTGGTGGTCATCGCTGCTCCGCACGGTCCGCTGACGGGTTCCAAGAGGACAAGCGTCGCGCGACGCGTCCAGGTCACGGGCTGTTGCATGGCCGCGCGGAGACCGCTCGAATCCGGGTTCTGCCTGAACGCAACGCCACGAGCGGTGACGCTGAGTGATGCCTGAGGCGCAGACGGCACCGGCCGCTGGGTGACCAAGCGTCACCTGCCTTCGTTTCCCTGCCACACTGAGCGACCCCCAGAGTGACGGCGCAACAACGAGAAGCCCCCGACGCGGGGACGCCGGGGGCTGGTCGATCCAGGGCAGGGGACCTGCGTCACCGAAGGGGACGGACGACGACGCTGGCCGGCACGAGGCCGGACCTGGATCCACGCTCGTGATGCGCGGACAAGGACCTGGGGAGGTCCCCACCCGCCGATACCTACTGTAGAGCGGATGTGACTGACTGTCACCTCCCATCGGGGCGATCCCAGCGAGGCGGCCACTCTCAGCGCCCGCCCGCCGCGCGAGGGCACGCTGCGTGTTCGATCGTGGGCCTTGACCCCCCTCGGGCGAGCGTTTGGCGCATACCGGTGTGCGCTTGCCAGGCGCTCGCCAAGGTTCCGGAGAGGGCCGGACGAGACTGAGGGTCTCGCCGCGGGTGACTCGCCTAGCATTGACGCGGCGGCGAGCGATGGTCCCGTGGTCGCGTCTCGGGGTTCGGGCCCATGATCGCGGTGGTGGCAGGGATGGGCTGGGTCGTCGGTGGGAGCCTGGTGGCGCTCCTCCTCGCCGTCATCCTGCTCTACAACCGCCTCGTCCGGGCCAAGGTCAGGGTCCGGCAGGCTTGGGCCCAGGGGGCCGTGCAGCAGCAGCGACGCCACGACCTCGTACCCGCACTGGTCGAGGTCGTCCGGGGACACCTCCAGCACGAACGTGCCCTGCTCACCGAGATCACCGACACCCGGTCCCGGGCGTTGGCGGCAGGCACCCCCCTCGAGCGTGAGGGGCACGAAGCCGCACTCACCGACCTGCTCGGCCGACTGCTCGTGGTCTCCGAGCAGCAGCCGACGCTCACGACCGATGCGAGCTTCCAGCAACTGCAGCGGGAGCTGACCGAGACCGAGGACCGGCTGGCCTTCGCCCGCGGGTTCGCCAACGACCGGGTCGCGCGCTACCGGACCCTGACCGACACCTTCCCCGGCCTGCTGCTCGCCCGACCCTTCGGCTTCCCCCGGGAGGAGTTGTTCGCGCGCGAGAGCGAACGCGCCGCGCAGGTGCCCGACGTCCAGCTTCGGAACTCGAGATGAGGATCGGCTGGAGGATCGTCGTTACGGCCATCGTGGTCGTGACGACCTTCCTGGTGGCCTTCGGCGT
>PWEU01000404.1 GCA_003554005.1 Nitriliruptoraceae bacterium | reverse complement strand
TCGTGTGCGTGCAGCGGGCCGCTCGCGGGTCAGCAGCCCACCTCGATCACTTGCGCGACTCGAGCTCCTCGACCAGCTTGGGCACGACCTTGTAGAGATCGCCGACCACACCGAAGTCCGCGATCTGGAAGATCGGGGCTTCCCCGTCCTTGTTGATCGCAACGATGTTCTGCGAGGTCTGCATCCCGGCACGGTGCTGGATCGCCCCGGAGATGCCGGAGCCGAGGTACAGGGTCGGGGAGATCGTCCGTCCGGTCTGGCCGATCTGGTAACGGTGGGGGTACCAGCCCGCGTCGGTGGCGGCCCGGGACGCGCCGACCCCGGCCCCGATCATGTCCGCGAGCTGCTCCATCAGCTGGAACCCGTCCTCGGAGCCGAGCCCGCGACCGCCTGCCACGACCACCGCCGCCTCCCCGATGTCGGGACGGTCCGCACCGGCGACCTTCTCCACCGACACCACCTGGGCGGCCTTGGCCTCCTCGGTGAGCTCGATGTCGATGGCCACGAGTTCGGGAGCTGCCCCACCCGACTGCTCGGCGGGGAAGGCGTTGGACGACACCCCGAGGAAGGACAGCTTGCCCTCCGCGAAGGTCGACTTGGTGATCATGTCGCCACCGAAGACCTCCTTGGTCGCCCCCCAGCGCCCATCCTCGGCGAGTTCGATCCCCGACACATCGGTGATGACCCCCGCCTCCATCCGGATCGCGAGACGGGACGCGACGTCCTTGACGTGGTTGGACGAAGCGAACAGCAGCGTGTCCGCCTCGGAGGTGTCGATCAGGTACTCCAGCGCCTCCACCTGCGGCAGGGTCACGTAGCCGTAGGCGTCGGGGGAGTCCCAGTGGTACAGCTTGCTGGCGCCGTAGGCACCCAGGGTCGCAGCGGCGTCCGCTGCACCAGGGCCGAACCAGACCGCGGCGACGGTGTCCCCGGTGATCTCGGCCAGCTCCCGGGCCTTGGTCAGCATCTGCAGGCTGACCTTGCGCGGCCCGTCCTCGCTGTGGTCGATCAGAACCAGCATCTCGCTCATCGTTGCTCCTCGCTGTGCAGCCCACATCGGGGCCGGTCGGTGGCCTCCTGGCGATCGCTCACACGAACTTCTTCTCGACCAGCCAGTCCGCGAGCTGCGCCGCCGCGAGACCGGAGCCGTCGTCCTCGATCACGGTGCCCGCTTCCTTGGGCGGCCGGGGGGCGAACTCGTACATCGTGGCCGACGCCGCACCGGCCCCGACCTCATCAGCGTCGACACCGAGGTCCGCCAGCGACTTCGTCTCCAGCGGCTTGGACTTCGCCGCCATGATCCCCTTGAACGAGGGGTAGCGCGGCTCGTTGATCGCCTCCACCACCGAGACCACCGCCGGCAGCGAGGCGGTCACCACGTCCCAGCCCTCCTCGTGCTCGCGGTGCACGGTGATCGTCTCACCGTCCACCTCGAGGTGGCGGGCGTAGGTCAGGCTCGGCAAGCCCAACAGCTCCGCGACCGCGGCCGGCACCAGCGAGGTCCGCGCATCGGTCGACTGCCCGCCGAACACGACCAGGTCGAACTCGGTGGACTCCAGCGCCGCGGCGATGACCCGGGCCGTGCCCAGCGAGTCGGAGCCGGCGATCGCATCGTCGGTGATCTGCAGGCCGGCGTCCAGCCCGTAGGACAGCGCCTTGCGGACGGTCGACTGGGCCTCCTCGGGTCCCACGACCAGCACCGTGACCTCGGCGTCGTGCTTCTCCTTCAGCCGCACGGCCTCCTCGATCGAGAACTCGTTCACCGGACACAGGACCGCCTCACCGGCCTCCCGGTCCACCGTCAGACTGTCGGCATCGATGACCTTCTCACCTGCGGTGTCCGGCGTCCGCTTCACAGGAACGACGACCTTCATACGGAACTCCCTCTCGGGTCGGCTCGTGGCCGGCGTATCCCACCGGCCAACTGCGCGCAATGGAAGTTGAGTGGTCACTCAAAATCAAATCGGCGGGCGGCCCCCCGGCCCCGCTGCGCAACGCGCGCACCTGTCAGCCGGGTGGCGCAGGACCGCGGTCCAGGCTGCGGCCGCCACTGCGTAGGCTGCCGGCATGTGCGCCCCACCCGCTCCCACGTCACGCCCGACGGGCCCACCCGACGACGTCACGAGCGAGGACACCGTCGGGCCGGTCCCCGAGCTACCGCTCACCGGCGAGCGCCCCCTGCCGGGCATCCCCGACGAGCGGTACTGGTTCCTGCGGCACGTGGTCGCCTACCGCGCCGCCCAGGACCGCATCCGCGAGCTGCGCGCGCGACGGTCACAGGGCGAACTCACGGTGCTGGACGCCGGCTGCGGTGAGGGCTACGGGTTGGAGATGCTGCGGACCGCCGGTGCCGACCGGGTGGTCGGCGCCGACCTCGATCCCCTCACGGGGGCCCACGCCCGCGCCGCCTACCCCATGGCCGATGCCGCCATCGAGGTGGTGGAGGCGGAGCTGCGCGAGCTGCCCCTGGCCGACGACGAGATCACGCTGTGCGTGTCCTTCCAGGTGATCGAGCACCTCCACGACATCCCCGGCTACCTCGCGGAGCTCCAGCGGGTCACCGAACCGGGGGGCCTGGTCATGATCGCCACCCCCAACCGGCTCACCTTCACCCCCGGCAGCGACACCCCCGTCAACCCCTTCCACACCGTGGAGTTCACCGCTGCGGAGCTGACCCGCCTGCTCAGCCGGTGCGGGCTGGACGTCGAGGTGGTCCACGGGATCCACCACGCCGGTGCGGTCGCCGCGGTCGAGCGGGACCGGGAGGTGTCGGTCCCCACGATGCTGGGCGAGGACCCACCCGAGCAGTGGCCCACCTGGCTGCGCACCCTGGTCCATGACGTCGAGGAGACCGACTTCCGCCTCGACGAGCACGACCTCGATGCCAGCCTCGACCTGCTGGCGATCTGCCGGGTCGGCCGGGCGTGACGCCACCCCCGGCACCCGCACCACGACGCGACGCCCCCGGCGAGGTCGCCCTGGTGCTGCACACCCACCTACCGGAGCTGCGCCACCACGGCGTGTGGCCCGTGGGCGAGGAGTGGTTGTTCGAGGCCTGGGGGACCTCCTGGCTGCCGGTCACCGCGGTGCTGGAACGCCTGGCGGAGGAGGGCCACCGCGACCTGCTCACCCTCGGCGTGACCCCGGCGGTCGCCCACCAGGTGGCCGACCCGCGGGCGGCGCAGGACCTCGGGACCTGGCTCGGTGGGCAGATGTGGCGCGCCGAGGAGCAGCGCTGGCACCTCCACGAGCCGGTGGAGGTGCGGGACCTGGCTGGCTTCCACTGGCGGCGCTTCCAGGACCTGCTGGCCCTGCACGAGGACGTCCAGCGCCGAGGTGGCCTGCTCGCCGTGTGGCGCGACCTGGCCGACCGTGGCGTGATCGAGCTGCTCGGCGGTCCGGCGACCCACCCCTACCTGCCGCTGATGGCGGACCCGACGCTGGTGGACGCCCAGCTCACCATGGGGCTCGAGCACCTGCGCCGGTGGGCCGGCCGGCGCCCGAGCGGCCTGTGGCCCCCGGAGCTCGGCTACCGGCCGGCGGGCCGGGTCGCGGATCCCACCGCGCGCCCGCGGCGGGTGGACGTGCAGGGCACGCCGACGCTGCCGCGGACCGGCCCCAGCCTGCCCGGACTGGAGGAGGTCTACGCCGCCCACGGCATCGACCACATCGTGGTCGACGCCGCCACGCTGGTCCGCGCGGTGGGGGGACCGGACCGGGACTGGACGGCCCGTCCGGCCGTCCCACCGCCCGGCACCGACCACCCCGACGAGGTGGTCCACGACGCGGTGTGGATCGGCGACAGCGGCGTCGCCGCCTTCGCCCGGGACCTCGCGGTCGCCTACCACGTGTGGTCCCCGTCGGGCGGGTACCCCGGCAACGTGTGGTACCGGGACTACTTCGCCCGCGGCACCTTCGGGACCCACCCCTCCTGGCGCGTCACCGACCACGCGCTGCCACCCGACCACAAGGCCATCTACGAGCCGGCACCGGCCGCCGCACAGGTGGAGCGCGACGCCGACCACCTCCAAGGGGTCCTGCACGAGGTGCTCGACCCGCGCCCCGGCAAGCTCGTCGTCGCCGCCTACGACACCGAGCTGTTCGGGCACTGGTGGTTCGAGGGGGTCGCGTTCCTCGAGGCCCTGCTGCGACGGGTCGTGGGTGATGCGACGCTGCGCACGACCACGCTCGCCTCGCGCCTCGAGCGGCACCCTCCCACGCGGCGGCTGCCGCTGCCCGAGTCCTCCTGGGGCTACGCCAAGGGGCACGCGAGCTGGGTGACGCCGACGACCCGCCCCCTGTGGCAGCAGCTGCGCGAGGCCGAGGTCCGTGCGCGGGCAGCCCTGGCCGGGGGCCGGGGCAGCGACCGGCAACGGGCCGCAGTGGCGCGCGAGCTCGCGCAGCTGCAGGCCTCCGACTGGCCCTTCATGGCGACCCGCGGCGCCAGCCCCGGCTACGCCCGGGACCGCATCGATCACCACGGCGCGGCGCTGCACCGTCTGTGCGCAGCGATCGAGCAGGGCCACCTCGACGACGACCACCTCGCCGACCGCGAGGCACGGGTGCTCGCCCCGACCGAGGTGACGCCGCTGGTGGCCGCCCTCGATCCGAGCGCCATCGCCACCTCGCAGCTCACACGTCCCTGACCCGCATGAGCACGATCGCCGCGATGGCCGCCACCAGGCAGTAGGCGACGAACATCGCGAGCCCGACCATGGGCTCCAGCGGTGCCGCCGACTCGACACCCATCCCAGCTGTCAGCTCCTCGGACAGGAACATCGCGTTCAGCGCCTGGAAGGGCAACCACCGGCCGAGCTCCGGGAGGAACTGCATGACCAGGGACTCGATGATGAACACGTAGATCAGCATCAGCGCCACCGCGACCACCTGGCTGCGCAGCAGCGCCCCGACGGCGACCCCGAACACCGCCATCAGCGCCAGCCCGACCGGCCCCTGCCACAGGGCCCGGACCGTGGCCTCGCCGAGGTCGAGCTCCGCCCCGGACACGAGCAGGATCCCACCCACGACCACCAGGCCCAGGGCGAAGAACACCACCCCGTAGACGGCCCCCACCAGCATCTTCGTCGCCACGACCCGGGTGCGACCCGGGGTGAGCTGGAGGGTCCGTCCGATCGTCTCGTGGCGGAACTCGGTGGTGACCGAGAGCAACCCGACGATCAGCGCGATGACGCTCATGCCCCCGATCTGGTCGAGGGCGGCGGCGACCTGGGGGTCGGTGCCGAGGAACTCGCCGGAGAACTCCGACTCGAACACGAAGAAGGCGGCCCCGAACAGCACGAGGACCAGTCCCACCAGCGTGATGATCGTGGTGGTCCAGACGGTGGTCAGCTTGCGGGCCTCAGCGATGGCGAGCGACATCAGGCGATCCCTCCCCCGGCGGTCAGCTCCATGAACACGTCCTCGAGCTCGGCGACCGCAGGCCGCAGCTCGTGGAGGGCGATGCCGGCTGCCAGCGCGAGTCGCCCCACCTCCTCGGGGCCCGACCCGGTGACGAGCAGGTACCCGTCGGTCGCCGCGACCTCGGCGCCCGCCTCCCGTAGCCGACCTGCGAGCGCAGGGTCGTCCGCGGACCGCACGGCGACACCGCCGGCCGCGGCCCCGGTCAACTCGTCCACGGTCGCGTTGGCGACCAACCGGCCGCGACGGATCACCATCACCTCGTCAGCCAGGCGGGAGATCTCGCCGAGCAGGTGGGAGGAGACGAGGATCGTGCGGCCCTGTCCGGCGAGGTGGCGCAGGAGCTGCCGGACCCAGTGGATGCCCTCGGGATCGAGCCCGTTGGCCGGCTCGTCGAGCAGCAGCACCCTCGGGTCACCGAGCAGGGCCTGGGCCAGACCGAGACGCTGACGCATGCCGAGGCTGAACTGCCCGACCCGCTTGGTCGCCGCCTCCTGCAGTCCGACGAGGGTGAGGACCTCGTCGCACCGCTCGCGGGGGATGCCGACGGTGGCGGCGCTGATCCTCAGCTCCTCGACCGCACGCCGCCCGGGGTGGTAGCCCACCCCGTCGACGATGCTGCCAACCGTGTGCGCGGGGTCGGCGAGGTCGTGGAAGGGCACGCCGTCGAAGGTCGCGGTCCCGGAGGTCGGCGCGGTCAGTCCGATCATCATGCGCATGGTCGTGGACTTGCCGGCGCCGTTGGGGCCGAGGAAGCCGACCACGCGGCCGGGCGGCAGCTCGAAGCTCACGTGGTCGACGGCGAGCTGGTCGCCGAAGCGCTTGGTCAGACCCTGGACGACGACCCTGGTCGTCGCGTCGGTGACGGTGGACACGGGGGCTCCGAGGTTCGGGCCGGCCGGAGGAGGGCCGGTCGGCTACCAACCCGAACCTACGCACCCCAGGGGTCCGTGCCGTCGTCCTGGCGGAGGAACCGTGGGTCCCCCTCGGGATGGAGGGCGCCGGCCACGACCGCCCACTGCTCAGCCGCGCCGCGAGGCACGCCGCGCCCTGCGGACCTCCACCAGCCGACCCACGACGCCGACCAGCGGCAGCAGCACCGCCCCGACCAGCAGCGAGGCGACGAGGTCCCAGCCCCGCACCAGGGAGGCCCCGGCACCGACGAGGACCCCGTAGGGCACCAGCGCCAGGAGCGCCCAGCGGGAGCGTCCGATGTCGTCGAGGTGGCGTTGGGTCATCGTGGCGCCGACGGCGCCGACGCCCACGAGGGCGAGACCGAAGAGCAACGCCACGGCGGAGCCGGTCGTGCTCAGCGTGTCCATCTGCCCGCTCCTGCGCCCTCGTAGCCTACGCGCCCACAGCAGGGTGAGACGGCCTGCGGTGGCCGAGCCCTTCGCCTGGGCCTATCGTGGCAGCTCCAGACCCGAGAGGCCGCACCCGTTGACGCGCGACACAGGGCTGGTGACCGCCCGGTCCCGACGCCTGACGACCCTGCTGGTCCTGCTGGCGCTGTGCCTGATGGTGGGCGAACTGCCCTCGGCCAACGCGCAGGCGCCGCCCCGCGCCGACCGGGTCGACGCCGCGCCGGTCGCGACCGCGGACGTCACCGAGGCCGACCTCCAGCGCACCCGGCGGTTGGTCGTCACTCCAGCGGAGACCCAGGGGCTGAGCGCCGGGACCACGGCGGCCCGCAGTGTGGAGGCGGCAACCGGCGGCCGCCAGGTCGATCGGCTCCACGACGGGTCCATCGTCGTGGAACTGGACCGGACCGTGACGCTGCAGGAGATGTCCGCGATCGCCGACGCTGTGGTCGCAGCCGGCCTGGCGGGGGCAGCGGAGCCCGACCCGGTCACCACGATCGCCCGGGTGCCGAACGATCCCCTCTGGCAGTTCCAGTGGGGGCAGATCGAGACGGCCATGCCCTCGGCGTGGGACGTCACGATCGGCGCCGGCCGCGCTCCCCTGATCGGGGTGCTCGACACCGGCGTGACCGTCACCTCGGAGATCGCCGGACGCGTCCTGCCCGGCTTCAACGCCCAGACCGGTGGTGACGACACGACCGACGGCAACGGCCACGGGACCCAGGCGGCCACCGTCATCGCCGCCAGGGGTGACAACGGCGCTGGCTTCGCCGGGCAGTGCTGGGGCTGCCGCATCCTGCCGGTGAAGGTGCTCAGCGATCAGGCCAGCGGGACCATGTCGCAGCTGGCGAACGGCCTGCGCTGGGCCGTCGACAACGGCGCCGAGCTGGTCAGCATCTCAGCCGGCGGCGTCGCCGGTAACGCCGTGATGCGCGACGCGGTGCTGCACGCGCGGGCCAACGGCGTCACGGTCGTCGCCTCGGCCGGCAACAGCGGCGAGACGACGGTGCTGTACCCGGCCGCCTACCCGGAGGTGCTGTCGGTCGCGGCGGCGGCTCCCGGCGGGACCCGCTACGACTGGTCGACCTTCGGTCCGCAGGTCGACGTCGCCGCCCCCGGGTGCAACGTCGCGCAGCCCACCACGGGTGCCTTCAACTCCTACTGCGGCACCTCCTCCGCCGCGCCGTTCGTGACCGGGCTGCTCGCCCTGGCCTACGACGATGATCCGTCCCTCGCCCCCGAGCAGCTTCGCGGTCGCGCGATGGACACCGCCGACCCCCTCGGCTGGGTCGCATCTGGCCTGGTCTCCGCGCCTGGCATCGTGCCGGGGGGTACCGACTTCGAGCCCGGCGACCCTGATGGCGGCGATGGTGACCCCGACCCCCTCCCGGACGTCGCACCGGACGCGCCCACCGCGGTGACGCTCACGGGCACCGCCGGGGACCTGGCCACCTCGCTGAACTGGTCCGCGACCTCGGGCGGGTCCGGAAGCGGGTACCGCTACGCGCTGCACCGCTCGACCAGCGGTGTCTGCGACGACACCTCACCACGGATCCCGGATGCCGCCACCACCTTCACCGACCGCAGCTACACCGACACCGGCCTGACCCACGGGCGCACCTACGGATACTGCGTGTACGCCATCGACGGTGACGACGTCACCTCGGACCGTTCGAACGTGCTGACCGTCACCGCCCGGGACACCAGCCCGCCACCAGCACCCCGACTCGGGCGGTCGGCAGCCGGTGACCGCTCGGTCGACCTGCAGTGGTCCGCGGCGACCGACCCGACCGGCCCGATCACCTACCGCCTCCACCGGACGACCGCCAGCACCTGCTCCGTTTCCTCCCCGGTGGTGTGGACGGGCACGCCCACCAGCACCTCCGACGAGGGGCTGACCAACGGCACGGTCTACCGCTACTGCGTCACCGCCACCGACGGAGCCAACAACCGATCGGCCACGTCGAACGCGCGTACCGCCGAGCCGAGGCGCAACCCCGGCACCTGCACCGCCCTGACCGGTGATTGGGAGGCGTCGGGGCGCGACGGCATCGGCTGGTGGTGCGACGGGCAGGTCAGGTTGCGGACGGCCGACGGGAAGGTCATCCGCTACACCTACGGCCGCCCCGGCGACGTCCCCATCGTTGCCGACTGGAACGGTGACGGTGCCGACACGGTCTCGGTGATCCGTGACGGCACCTGGTTGCTCAACGACCGGCTGCGGGGCGGGGCCGCGTCGCGCAGCTTCATCTACGGCCGGGTCACCCGTGGCGACGTGCCGATCGCCGGGGCCTGGACCGGCGGCTCCCGCGATCTGCCCGGGATCGTCCGTGACCGCGAGTGGCACCTCAGGTTCCAGCAGAGCGGCGGGAACGCCGACCGCCTCTTCGTCTACGGCCGCCTCACGCGCGGCGACCTCCCGCTGTGGGGCGACTGGGACGCCAGCGGCCGCGACACCGTCGGCGTCGTGCGCGATGGTCGCTGGCTGCTCCGCAACGAACTGGCAGGCGGGGCGGCCGACCTGAGCTACGTCTACGGCCGCGTCCTGGCCGGCGACACCCCCGTCACCGGGGACTGGACCGGTGACGACCGTGCTACCCCCGCCATCGTCCGCGACGGCCGCTGGCTGCTGCGGTCCGAGCACGCCGGGGGCAACGCCGACGAGACGATCGTCTTCCGCCAGCCGTGAGGGTCATGCCCCAGGTGCCGGACCCACCGTCCGACACCGTGCGCGTGTACCGCGTCCGCCCGGCCTAGCCTCGGTGTGTCGCCCACCCGCTGTCAGGTTGCCCACGCCCACGGAACCGACGTGAACGCCATGAACGCCGCCAACGCCGTGACCGATGTGCTGACCGCGTCGCCGCTGATGGTGCTGTTCCTGGTGCTCACCCTGGGCACGCTGCTCGGGGCGATCCGGGTCGCGGGCGTGAGCCTCGGACCGGCTGGAGCGCTGTTCGCGGGCCTGGCCCTGTCGGCCCTGCTGCCGGGCGTCGCGGACATCGTGCCCGACCTGCTGGGGACCCTGGGGCTGACCCTGTTCGCCTACACGATCGGGCTGGCGGGCGGCCCGTCCTTCTTCAGCGGGCTCAGGCGCAACGCCCGCACGATCGTGGCGGCGGTATTGGTGCTGATCACGGTCGCCGCGCTGGCCGCCGGGCTCGGCCGGGCGATGGGGCTCGACCCGGCCGAGGTCGCCGGGGTGTACGCCGGCGCGATGACCAACACCCCCGGTGTCGCGGCCGCGGTGGAGGCCACCGGATCCACCGCCCCGGTCGTCGGCTTCTCGATCTCCTACCCCTTCGGCATCGTGGGCGTGCTGCTGGCGATCGTGGCCGGACAGGCCTGGAGCCGCCGCCGGCCGACCGAGGAGGACCGCGAGCCGCCGCACACCGCCGCCTACCGCACGATCGAGGTCACGGTCGAGGACCTACCGTCGCTCGAGCACCTGCGCTCCTTCGGCGGCGCGGAGCTCGTGTTCACCCGCCTCTACCGGGAGGGCGACCAGTGGACCCCCTCCGACGACGACACCCCCCGACCGGGCGATCTGCTGACCGTGATCGGTCCCGCACCCGTCCTGGCGGCGTTCACCGACCACGTCGGCCACCTCGCCCACGACGACCTGCCCCTGGATCGCCCCCAGGTGGACTTCCAACGGGTCGTGCTGTCCAACGCCCGCTACGCCGGCGCTCGGGTCGCGGACCTCGACCTCGACCGCTTCGATGCCGTCGCCGGCTTCGTGCGCCGCGGCGACGTCGACGTCGTCGCCCGTCCGGACCTGACCGTCGAGCTCGGCGACCGGATCCGCGTGGTCGCACCCCGCGACCGCCTCCACGAGGTCGTGACCGAGCTCGGCGACTCAGAACGGGCGGTGGTCGTGGCCGACCCGATCGGGTTCTCCCTCGGTCTGCTGCTCGGTCTGGCGCTTGGCCTCGTCCCCATCCCGCTCCCCGGGCCGACCCTGGCACTCGGCACGGCGGCAGGCCCCCTGCTCGTCGGGCTCGTCCTCGGTCGTGTGGGCCGTGTGGGACCCATCACCTGGCAGCTGCCCTACGCCACGAACCAGGCGCTGCGACAGTTCGGGGTGCTGCTGTTCCTGGCGACCGTGGGGCTGGGCGCGGGCCCCGACCTGGCCTCGGCGCTCGGCTCACCCCGGGGCCTGCAGCTGTTCGGCCTCGGGGCGGTGCTGACCATAGCGATGGCGCTGGCCCTGCTGCTGCTCGCGCGCCGCCTGGAGCTCGGCGGTCCGCGGACCGCCGGCACGTTGGCCGGGGGCCAGAACCAACCCGCCATCCTCGCCTTCGCGATCGAACGCACCGACGGCGATGACCGGGTCAACCTCGCCTACGCCCTGCTGTTCCCGCCGACCTTCGTGGCGAAGATCCTGGCGGCCCAGGTGCTGGCGACCTGGTGATCGGCCCGGGTGCGACGGACAGCGCGGGACAGGGCACCATGGAGACCCGCGTCCCGGAGGGCACCGCGCATCGTGGTCCGATCCCCAGCCGCTCCACGACGCCCGCGGCGTGACAAAGGGCCGTCGCAGGCCCGTCGGATGGCGGTGTCCGCGTCGCTGGTCGGGCTCGCGCTGCTCGCCGGTGCCTGCGGCGCCGCTGGGACCCCCGAGCTGGAGGTGAACGCCGCGCAGGCTGCGGTGCCGCTGGCCGGCAGCTCCCAGATCGTGCTGGCCATCACCAACCGCGGTGACGGCGACGACGCCCTGGTCGCGGTCGACACCGACGCGGCCGTCGGGATCGAGCTGCACGAGACCCGGATCGCCGACGACCGGGCCACGATGGTGTCGCTGGAGGAGGTACCGCTCCCCGCGGGGGAGACCGTACGCTTCCGCCCCGGCGGCCTCCACCTGATGATGATCGCCCCCGACGACGAGGTGGTGCTCGGCGCCACCTTCGAGCTGACCCTGCGCTTCGACCGCTCCGAGCCGATCACGACCACCTCCGAGGTCCGCGACCTGCTGGACCTCGCCGAGGACGCCCTCGACGATCCCGACGCCTGAGGAGCACTCCCCGTGTCCTCCCCGAGATCTGACCGGTCCACCCAACGCCCCCCTGTGCGCACCCTGGCGTTGCTGTTGGTCGCCGGCCTCCTGGCGGTGGCCTGCGGTCCGGCCAGCGCGACCGCCATCGCCGCCCAGGGGCTCGAGCCCGGCCCCGACGGCTGGCGGGGTATCCCGCTCGAGCGGGAACGCACCGTGCCCGAGGCCACGCTCCTCGACACCCAGGGGGATGCGGTCGCACTGCACGAGGCCTTCACCGGCACGCCGACGCTGCTGTTCTTCGGCTACACCAGCTGCCCCGACATCTGCCCGATCCACCTCGCCGCCATCGCGTCGGCCATGGGAACCGCCGGGGTCTCCTTCGACGACCTCGACGTGGTCTTCGTCTCGGTCGATCCCGATCGGGACACCCCGGAGCGGATCGATGACTACCTGGCCAACTTCTCCCGCCGGATCGTCGGGCTCCACGGGGGCCTCGCGGTGGTGGAGGACGCGCTCGCGCAGCTCGACCTCCCCGGCCCCGTGGTGGAGGGCGCGGATCCCCGCGGAGAGGGCGACCTGATCGGACACCCGGCCCAGGTGATCGGCTTCGATGCCGACGGCCAGGCGCTGCGCACCTGGCCCTTCGGCGCACGCCGCTCGGACTGGATCGCGGACCTGCCCCGGATCGTGGAGGAGGGGTCGTGAACGTCGCCTGGTGGTGCTCGTCCACCCCGGGCCAGATCTGGACCTGGCGCTACACGCCGTTCATCGGGGTGTGGGTGATGGCAGCGACCTTCATCGGCGGCTACGTCCTCGCCCACCGCCGCGACGGCCGGGCCGTCGACCCCAAGCTGCTGCGCCGCTGGGTCCTGGGGGTCCTGGCGCTGTTCCTGGTCTCCGAGTGGCCCATCGGACAGCTCGGTGTCGGCTACCTCGCCACGGTCGGGATCGCCCGCTACATCGTCTACACCTTCGTCGCCGCGCCCCTGCTGCTGGCCGGTCTGCCCGACTGGTTGGTGACGCGCTGGTTCCCCGACGGCTCGCGCCGGCGACAGGTCCTGGCGACGGTGACCAGCTGGCCGATCGCCCTGCTGGTGTTCAACGCGGTCCTGTTCGGTACCCCCCTGCCGATCACCGTCGACACGTTGAAGGTCACCCAGCTCGGCTCCTTCGGCGTGGACGTGCTGCACCTCGGCGCCGCCCTCATCTGGTGGTGGCCGGCGATGCAGAAGGTGCCCGCGGAGAACGTGATCGAGGAGCCGCTGCGCGCCTTCTACCTGTTCGCCTCGTCGGTGCTGATGTTCGTGCCGGCCGCCTTCCTCACCTTCTCGCCTCTGCCGTTGTACGGGCTGTACGAGCTGGCGCCGCCGCTGTGGCTCGGCTTCGACCCGACCGCTGACCAGCAGGCCGCCGGGATCGTCATGAACGTCGGCGGCGGGTTCGTGCTGTGGGCCATCATCGCCACGCTGTTCCTGCGCTGGGCCGCCGCCAAAGAGGCCGAGGACACCGCCGCCCGACGCCTCCGCAACGAGGCCACGCTCGCGCGGATGGCCGCCCTCGACCCCGAGACGGCCGGGGCCGCCGGGACGGCCGGGGCCCCCGAGACGTCCGGGGCCGCCGGGACGGCCGGGGCTGACCCCGATCGCCAGCCGACTTCCGACTGACCTCGTCCGACCTCAGCGGGTCAGGCCGAGCCGTTCGAGCTCACGCTGCATCCCGCGCTCCACCGCCGCGACCAGTTCCGGTCGGAGCCGGGCCGCCGGGATGATCTCGGTGACCGAGCCCATCTCACGGGCTCGCTCCACCGAGTGGATCGCATCGAACTCCGCGGCGAGCTGACCGAGCTTCTCCGAGCGCACCGCGGCGGTGAGCTCATCCAGCTGGGTCCGCAGATGAGCGCGGTCGGCACCGGTGGCCGCTTCGGCCGCGGCCGCCAACTCCACCACCCGCTCGTCGCGCGCCGTGCGCTTGGCCAGTTCTCCGGCGAACACCACCGCCGCGGCCGGCGCGCCCCCGATGACCGAGGCGTGGGAACCCTCGACCGCCAGGGTGACGAGGTTCTCGTTCAGCCGCTGGCTGAACACCACGAACGCGCCGCCGTGGTAGCGGCTGACCACGCAGAACACGATCGGGCCCTGGAAGTTCACCGCTGCGCGGCCGATCTCCGCCCCGAACTCCAGCTGCCGCCTGCGCATCGACTCCGGGGAGCCGTCGAAGCCGGACAGGTTCGCCAGCACGAGCAGTGGACGGCACCCGCTGGCGGCGTTCACGGCCCGGGCCACCTTCCACGACGACATCGGGAACAGCGTGCCCGACGTCCAGCCATCCGGACCGTCGGCGGGCACGATGCCGCGTCGCGCGATCGCGTGCGCCTCCAACCCGATGGTGCACACCGGGATCCCACCGAGGTGGGCGTCCCAGACCACCGCCGTGTCACCGTCGGCCAGATCGCGCCACCGCTCCATCGAGGGGAGGTCGGCGTCCAGCACCGCCCGCATGACCGTTCGGATGTCGAAGGGCTGCTTGCGTCCCGGGTTGGCAACGTCATCGAAGATGTCGCCCACGCTGGTGAGCGAGCTACCGGGCAGGTGGTGCGGCGTGCGCCGCACGTCCCGGTCCAGGGGATCCTCGGTAGCCGCCCGCCGGGGGAAGCGCTCACCCTCGGCGATGTAGGTCTGCTCGTAGTGGGTCAGGAGTACCTTGAAGGCCCCGACGAGGTCGGGCGCCCAGTACTGCGCCTGCCCGTTCGGACCCATGACCCGCTCGTAGCCGCCGATGCCGTGGTTGTCGTCGGCGGAGACGCCACCGGAGAAGTCCAGCGCCTGCTTGCCGGTGAGCACCATGGCGCTGTCGGGCGTCATCACCAGGATGCCCTTGGTGTGCATCAGCATCGTGGCTTCGGCGTTCCAGTAGGGCTGGGCACCGACGTTGATCCCCGTGACGACGACGTTGACCTCGCCGCCGCCCTGGGTGAACTCGATCAGGCGACGTAGCACCGCGGCCACCCCGTCCATGTTCTCCGTACCGGAGTCCAGGGCGATCCGGGCGCCGGCCGACAGCGCGAACCACTCCACCGGGATGGAGCGCTCCTCAGCCAGGTCGAGGGCGGCGTTGATGCGGTCGCACTCCGCCTCGGTGATCGCCCCGAGCGCCCGGGTCGGATCGCCGAGCAGCACCACCCGCGTCATCCCCTCAGGGTGCCGCTGCGAGGTGTTGGTCAGCAGCCCGACCACGATGCCCGACGGGTTCTGCCCCGGTGGACGCTCCACCGGGACGAGCCGGCCGTCCTCGAGCTCGTGCTCGACGAAGGAGCCGCCGGTGATCTCGGCCAGTCCCCCGGCGCCCCGCGCCGACAGCAGCTGCACCAGCTCGTAGGGGTAGGGGGGGCCCCGACGACGGCAACGCACGACCTTCTGGCCGTACTCGTCGAGGGGCTGCAAAGGCTCCGGTGGCGGGTCGGTCTCGGTGATGGTGAACCCGGCGTCCACCGACCGCGCCAGCCGCAGCAGCCGCGGCCGGACCTCCCCGGTGGCCGGGTCACGGCGACGACAGCCGACGTCGACCCGCTCCAGACCCAACCCGGCGGCGCTCGGCGCCAGGGCATCAGCCATGTGGGCGAGCTCGTCGGGATCGAGCTCCAGCTCCGGCCACACGTGCAGGATGACCCGGTTCCAGACCGGTTGTGAGCGGGCCGGCATCGTCGACAGGGCGCTGCGCATGGCCTCGAACACCCGGGTGGCGGCCCCCTCCAGCTCCACGAACCTTTCGATCTTGCCACGACCATCCAACACCGGCGTGAGGGTGCGGACCTCGGCGATCGCGAACAGCCGCACGTCGGAGGGGGGCGAGCGCGCCACGGCGTGGTAGAGCTGGACCCCTGGCCCGGCCGGCAACCGGGTCAGATCGAAGTGCTCGTAGCGCCACAGCTCGAGCCGCTGGGCGATGATGGGCTGCAGGCCGCGCAACGAGCGGTCCTCCTCCAGCCCTCCCTCGGCGGTGGGCCGGAAGGGGACGTGGCGGAGCTGGGCGGCATGGCCCGGCGTGCCACGTTGCACCACCGCAGCGGTGGCGTGCTCGAGACCCTCGAGGTCCGCCAACGGCGCGAAGGCCGCACCGACGACCTCCGCGAGCTGGTCATCGTCCGGTGGCAGCTCGTCGTCCCAGCTGTTCACATCGAGGCGCACGACCTGCGCGCCGGGATGCAGCGCACGCAGCGTCAACGCCTCGCCGACCACCTGCTCGAGCTCGGACAACGGCGACCGGCCGACGATGGTGTGGACGGACCGACCGTCCTCATCCAACACGCCGTGGACGATCCGCCCGCCGGCGTGGACGGTCAGCGGCGTGTCCACCCCCATCCGGTAGTACCGACGGGTGAGCACGTCCAGGATGAGTTCACCGTTCCCGTCGGGGTCCTCGGCCAGCTGCGCCAGCAGCATGGGTGCCAGGGGCGTCGGGTGGGTGAGCATCGCCTCGAGGTGGCGGGTCCGGGCCGCCGGGTGCAGGTCCGTGCGCTGCAGGGCCCGCAGGTGCCGGGCCATGCTCCGCTGGTGCTCGAGCTCCGCGTCGTGGACGGCGACCGCTTCGAAGGCGCGGTAGCGGACCTCACGGGCGAGGTCGGCGACCTGGGGCTGGCTGCGGACGGTGGCGACCACCAGCCGGTCCAGCACCGCGCGGGCCTGCTCTGCGAGGTTGCCGGCTGCGGCCAGACCCTGGTCGTACCAGCGCTGCAGCAGCGCGACGACCACGGGGACGTGATCGGCCACCTGGCGCTGGGCGCGGAAGATCCAGTACAGCGCCGCCTCCAGCTCCGGTGTGCGCTCGCGATCCTCCACCCCGTACCAGCGCAGCGCCCGGTCCAGATCGGCCAGGAAGCGCCTGGGCAACCCCTCCCCGCCCGTGTCGATCGTGCGCATGTAGGCGTGCAGGTGCTCCTCGGGGCTGCGCACGAGCAACGGATCGTCGACGAGCTCATCAGCCTCGCGGTGGCTCCGGAACAGCGCCCGCAGATCAGCGAAGGTCTCCAGCACCTCGATCTCTGCCGCGAGGACCTTCGAGGAGCCGACGTCGCTGTCGCTGGCGCGTGCAGCGATCGTCCGTGCGCTGGCCGGTGCCAGCTCGAACCCCTGGACGAAGCGCCGCAGCTGGGCGAGCTCCTCGAGCCGGCGCCTACCCGGATCATCGGGCTGCGGCTCGGGCAGCTCCGGCAGCGTCAGGCGTGGCACGACCGCCGGCGGCGCCTGGCCGAGGCGACGGGCGGGCTGACCGACCGGATCGAGCTCGACCAGCGGGGCGCCGGCGTCGACCTGCACGTTCGTACCGGAGAGGACGTGCCGCACCCGGCCATCGAAGGTGGCGGTGACCGCCCGTTCCATCTTCATGCTCTCGAGCACCGCCACCGGATCACCGGCGCGGACCTCCTCGCCGGCGCTGACCGGGACGCTGACCACGACCCCGGGGCTGGGGGCACGCACCACGCCGCCGTCGCGTCGTCGCAGCCGGTGGGGGACCCCGTCGACCTCGACGAGGTGGTCGCCCCCGTGGACGGTGGAGACCACCGAGACGGAGCGGGGGCCGAACTCGACGCGGCTCTGGAAGGGGCCGAGTCGGTTCACCCTCAAGGTGGCGGTGGCACCGTCGACGCTCAGCTGGTACTGGCGCCGCCCGGTCCGCAGCACCTCGATCGCGTAGTCGTGGCCATGGTGCACGAGTTCGATCGTGCGACCCGACCCGCTCGGCACCCGGGGCCGGCCCCTGGCCGCCGAGGAGAACAGCTGGGCCTGCGCGAACCGTTCCTCGGTGTCGGCCGCATCGACGGCGGCCACCAGCAGCGCGAGATCCGCGTGCTGCGCGCCGCCGAGGTCTCCCGACAGGGCCACCCGGTCGATCCACCCGGGGTCGTAGCTGCCGGTGAGCAGCTCGGGGCGCTCCAACAGGTCGAGCAGGAACCCCTTGTTGGTCGTCCCGCCGTCCATGGCGATCGACAGGTTGGTCAGCGCCAGGCGCAGCCGGACCCGCGCCTCTTCGCGGTCGCGTCCCCACCCGACCACCTCGGCGATCGTCGGGTCGGCGTGGACGGCCAGGTCATCGCCTTCGGTCACCCCGGTGTCGATGCGGATGCCGGGTCCGGAGGGCAGCTGGAACAGCTCGATCCTCCCGGGTGCCGGGCTGAGCGCCGCCTCGGCGTCCTCGGCGTTGAGCCGCACGGAGATGGCGTGGCCCCGCGGCTCGGGCGGGGTGCCCTCCAGCCGGCCCCCCTCGGCGAGGTGGAGCTGCAGCTTGGCGAGGGCGAGCCCGGTGGTCCTCTCGGTGATGCCGTGGCCGAGCGGGACGCCGATGCTGATGCGCAGCAGGGCGGCCTGACGGCGCTGGTCGGGTCGGACGAAGGTGACCGTGCCGGCCCCGGCGAACCCGCACAGGGTGAGCAGGCGCTCGGCGGTGGCCCGCAGGGCTCCAAGGTCCGTCCCGGCCCGGGCCTCGATCGCCGACTCGACCAGCACCTTCTCCGTGCGCCGCTGCAGCGTCCCGTCGTGGACGTCCACCGCCCACGCGGTCCCGCGGTCATCGGCCAAGGCGAGAACGTCGAGGTGGCGCCGGACGAACCCACGATGCTCCGTGGGCTCCGCCACCGCGACCCCGGCCTCGGCGGCCAGATCGGCGAACGTCTCGGGATCGGCGAGTCGCCGCAGGACCGCGGCACTGGGCCCGACCGTGTGTACCCCGAGCGCATCGCACAGCTCGGCGAAGTCCGGGTCCTGCGCCAGCGGCCCCCACCCGACCCAGGCCGCGTCGACCTGGCTGCGCACCAGTGCCCGCTCGAGCAGGTCGAGGTCGAAGGTGGCCGCACTGAGCGAGCGGTCCTTGCCGACGGCCCGCCCCCCGTCGCCGAGCGACACCGCCTCGTCGGCGGCCCGAACGAACAGCGCATCGCGTTCAGCGTCGGTGTGGATCGCGATGAGCCGGAGCGCCCGGCCGTGCTCGCGGGCGTGTTCCCGCGCCGCACGGACCTGTCGGGCGGCGGGGGCACCCCAGGTGATGATGGCCAGCCGGGTCAGCGGGCCGCTGGTGGTGCGCTCCCCGTCCATCGCGCTCCCTGTCGTCATCGCATCGCCGCATCCAGCGGTGCCAGCAGCTCCTCGTCGGGACCGTCCGGCAACACGGTCGTGCCGTAGCCGATCACCTTCAGCCGCACGTGGCCGTCGGCGTCCACCACCTCGGCGTCGGCGCCGTCCTCGTTGGGCAGCGCCACCGCCCAGCAGGGCTCGTCGTCACCGAGCGGGCCGAACAGCTCCAGCCGCTGGATGCGGGCCGGCAGCGCCATGCGGTGCGACGTCCCGAGCTCGTGCACCCCGGCGATCTGGAAGCACAGTTCCAGCAGGCGCGGGGCCGTGGCCGTCGGGGCATCCTCGGGGCGGTGGTTGGCGGGCAGCTCGCCCGCCAACGCGCCGACCGCCGTGCCGTCGGCGGCCCACGCCGCCTCGAGCACCTGGTAGGTCGGTCCGTGGAAGTAGATGCGATAGATCGCGTCCGCCTCCACGGTGGCGTCGACGTCGGTGGCCGGTGGCTCGGCCGTCGGCGCCTCGGGGGTGTCGGCGGCCAGGATCACGCGGCCGCTGGCGTGCTCGGTGACCTGCTCGGTGCCGTTGGCCAGGGTCCGGCGTCCGACCAGGGTGCAGGCCGCGAGCAGGGTCCCGTCCGGCCCCGGCGTCAACCGGGCGGTGATCCGGGCGCGACGCGGCTCGTCGCGGTAGAGCTTGAAGGGCGCGTCGAAGGCGACGTCCTCGACCGCGACCACCTGGTGGCCCGGCGCGAGCAGCCGTGCCACCTCGGCGAAGCTCTCCACGCTCATGACCCCGGGCAGGACCGGCGTGCCATCGATGCGGTGGTCGTCCAGGAACGGCTGGGTGGGATCGAGCTCCACCTCGGTGACCACGCCCTCGGCCAGGGTGGCCGCGAGCACCTCGCCGAGCATCGGGCCGCTCTGACCGACCGCAGCGGTCAGCGCCGCCGGGTCGACCCCGCCGGTCTCGTGACGCTCCTCGAGAAGGAGGCCGAGCGAGCCTGCCACGACGGACTCGCCACCGTCACCGGCCGCCTCGAGCTCGGTCCGCACGATCGGGATCCCGATCTCCGGCGGCAGCATGTCGATCCCGGCGAACTCCATCATCTTCGGGATGGAGCCGCGGGTGGCCATGCCGATGCCGCCCCAGGCGGTCCAGTCCAGCGCGATGCCCCGGGTCCCCGGCCGCAGGGTCGGCAGGGCGGCGACCGTCTTGCACAGCAGGTCGTTGGCTGCGCTGTAGTCGGTCTGTCCGCCGTTACCGAACCGGCCGGCGATCGAGCTGAACACCACCAGGTTGCCCAGCTCCGCCTCGCCGAGACCGGCCAGGCAGTGGAACATCCCGTCGGCCTTGACGTCGAAGACCAGGTCGTACTCCTTGGCCGGCTTGTCCGGCAGGAAGTGGCTGATCTCCAACCCACCGGCGTGCAGCAGCACGTCGACGCGTCCCGTCGCCTCCGTCGCGGCCGCCATCGCAGCGCCCACGGCCTCGCCGTCGGTCAGGTCGACCTGGTGCCAGTGCGCGCTGCCGCCAGCAGCTTCCACCGCGAGGATCGTGTCCAGGGCGGCGCGGGACCGCTCGATCCCGGCCAGCGCCCGGTTCACCTTCGCCGGGGTCGCCTTCTCGCCGCTGTCCTTGATCCGCTGGGCCAGCTCGGTCTTCAACCCGTCGAGGTCGTCGACGAAGCGTGCGAGGTCCTCGTCGTCGCGGTCCGGTTCCGGCGTGAGGTCCAGCAGGTGGAAGCTCCCACCCCCGGCGCCGGTGGCCAGGTCGGCGGTGATCGCGCTGACGATGCTGCCGGCCGCCCCGGTGACCACGAACACCTGATCGGGGCTGAGCGCCCGCTCCTCGTCGCGTTCGGTCGGCTGCACGTCCAGGCCGACGCTGGTGCGCAAGCCATCGGCGTAGCCGACCTCGATGACGCCCGGGTCGGCGAGCAGCTCGTCGATCAGGCGCGAGGCGATGGTGGCCGCGTCGGTGTCGGGCGCGTGGTCCACGACCTTGACGGTCGCGTCCTCACGCTCGCGGGCGAGTGCCTTGGTGAAGCCGCTGACGGCGCCGCCGAGGACGTCCTGCGCGCCGGCCTCGTCGTAGCCGAACCGTCCACCCAACCGGGTCCCGGTCAGGAAGGCGGCGCCGGCGCCGAGGTCGTCGTACACCGCCCGGGCCGTGGTGGCGAGCAGCTTCACCCGCACCCGCAGGCCCTCCTTCCAGGTCTCGGTGGTCAGCGCCGCGAAGGGCGCCAGGTCGAGCCCAGCCAGACCGAACACGGCGGTGATCGGCCCGTCCTCACGCCAGGTGGCGAGCTGTGCCTCCAGCTCCTCGGCCGTCGGCGCGTCGGGTGTGGTCAGCACCTCCGCGCCGCGCTCCTCCAGGACGGTGGTGACGGCCTGGGCCACACCGCCGTGGTCCGGCAGGACGACCACCCGGGCGCCGTCGAGCGACACTCCGGTCGGGACGCAGGCGTCGATGGGCGGTCGCACGACCGTGACCGGCACCCGCCGGGGGAAGCCGCTCGTATCCACCTCGACGGCCGCGGGTGCTGCCTCCTCGGCGGGGGGCGCCGCCACCTCGGTGGGTGCTGCGGCTTCGGGGGCACGCTCGCGCACGAACCCGATCACGTGGGCCAGCGTCGGGTAGTCCCGCAGCTGCAACGAGTCGTCCCGCTCGATGTCGTAGCGGTCACGCACCGCCACGAACAGCTCGGCCTGCTTCACCGTGTCGATCCCGAGATCGGCCTCCAGGTCCAGCTCCAGGTCCAACATGTCCGGCGGGTAGCCGGTCTGCTCCGACACCAACTCCAGGATCGTGGCCTCGACGGGGTCGGAGACCGCGGGTGCCGCTGCCGGGGCTGCCGCACCGGCTGGTGCGGGCTCGGCCGCCGCCGGAGCGGGTGCGGGGGCCGCGAGCTCGGGTACACGGTCCCGGACGAAGCCGATGACGTGCCCGAGCGTCGGGTAGTCCCGCAGCTGCAACGAGTCATCCCGCTCGATGTCGTAGCGGTCACGCACCGCCACGAACAGCTCGGCCTGCTTCACCGTGTCGATCCCGAGATCGGCCTCCAGGTCCAGCTCCAGGTCCAACATGTCCGGGGGATACCCGGTCTGCTCCGACACCAGCTCCAGGATCGCCGCCTCGACCGGATCGGCCACCGCAGCGGCTGCTGGGGCCGTCGCGGCGGGCGCCGCAGCCGCCGTCGCCGCGGCCGGAGCGGGCGCCG
>PWEU01000343.1 GCA_003554005.1 Nitriliruptoraceae bacterium | reverse complement strand
CGCCTGAGGACCTGATGTGGCTGATCGACCAGCTGCACCAGTCCGGCATCGGCGTGCTCCTGGACTGGGTGCCCTCCCACTTCCCCGACGACTGGTGGGCGCTGGCAACCTTCGACGGCACCCACCTCTACGACCACGAGGACCCACGCCGCGGCATCCACCCCGACTGGAACTCGGCGATGTTCAACTACGCACGTGGCGAGGTGCGCAGCTTCCTGCTGTCCTCGGCGATGTCGTGGCTTGAGCGCTACCACGCCGACGGGCTGCGGCTCGACGCGGTGTCCTCGATGCTCTACCTCGACTACTCCCGGGGCGAGGGGCAGTGGATCCCCAACGAGCACGGTGGCAACGAGCACCTCGAAGCCATCAGCTTCCTGCGGCGCTGCAACAGCGAGGTGGCACGCCAGCACCCGGGCGCGATCACCTTCGCGGAGGAGTCCACGTCCTGGGACGGGGTGACCCGGTCGACGGAGCATGGTGGGCTCGGGTTCGACCACAAGTGGGACCTGGGCTGGATGCACGACACGCTGGAGTACTTCCGGACCGATCCGCTGTTCCGTGGTGGCAAGCAGGACAACCTCACCTTCCGCTCGGTGTACGCCGCCAGCGAGTCGTTCTGCCTCCCGCTGTCCCACGACGAGGTGGCGCATGGCAAAGGATCGATGCTGTCGAACCTGCCCGGCGACGCGTGGGCGCAGCGGGCGAACCTGCGCCTGCTGCTCGGCGCGCAGTACACGACGCCGGGCAAGAAGCTGATGTTCATGGGCACGGAGTTCGGGGTGCGCGACGGCTGGGACGTGGAGACCCAGCTGGCCTGGCCCCTGCTCGAGGAGGAGGAGCACGCCGCGCTGCTCACCTACACCTCGGCGTTGAACGCGCTGTACCGCGAGCTCCCCGTCCTGCACATCGGCGACGCGCGCGGCGACGGCTTCGAGTGGATCGATGCCTCCGACCGCGAGCAGTCGGTGGTGTCCTTCCTGCGCCGTGCCCCCGGCCAGGACGACGCGGTGGTGGTGTGGAACCTCACCCCGGTGACCCGTTCGCCCTACCGCATCGGCGTCCCCGAGGGCGGACGTTGGCGCGAGGTGTTCAGCTCCGACGAGGAACGCTTCGGCGGGACCGGGGCCGTGAACGGCGTGGTGGAGGCTGCCGACATCGAGGTGGCCGGTCGCGCCGCCTCGCTGGACCTCACGCTGCCGCCGCTGGGCGTGGCGGTGTTCGTGCCCGACCGCAGCTGACGGCGCGGCGGCACTCGGATCGCAACCGATCGACCACATCCCGGTCACATCGTTGCGATCCACCCCCCACCACCCCCGCCACCCCGCCCCGTCGCCCCCACCCCGCCCGTCGCCACAACCCCGCCGGGTCGCCACCGCAGCCCGTCGCCCCCACGGCAGAGCGACGGCGCGTTGCGGGAGCCGACGGCGTCCCGCGCAGGAACTCTTCGGCAGCAGCCGGTGACGGCACCGGTCACAGCGCATGGGAAGGTCACCGTCCGCGGGTGAACACCACCCCCGAGGAGTCCGTCAGGGTCAGCGGTCCGCCGAGGTAGTCGGAACCGATGTTGGGCGTGCGCAGCTGCAGGTACCAGCCCTCCGGATCGAGCCCCGGCAGGTCGACGTGCACCGGGTCGAGATCGGCGTGGCCACCCTCCATGTTGCACACGGTGAGCACCTGCTCCGAGCTGCCGGGCGAGGTCCGCAGGGATGCGAAGACCGCGTGGCCGTCAACGGGCCGCAGGTAATCGAAGGCGTCACCCTCACGCAGGTCGTGGCGCAGCCACGGCCGTGCCCGGCGGAACTCGCGCACCGACACGTTGTAGTCGGTCTGGTTCGGGTCGAGGCGGTTGGCCCAGCCGTGGACGTTGCAGTAGTCGTGCATGTCGTCCATCCACGCCCGGGCGATCTTCTTCAGCGTGACCGGGTCCATCGGCAGCGGCCCGGCCAGCGGCGGCTCCACCCCGTTGATCAGCGTGGAGATGGTCTCCAGGTCGTAGTCGGTCACCTCGACCAGCGCCGGCAGTAGATCCACGAACCGGCGCAGCTCCTCCAGCGTCTCGAAGCCGAGCGCCTTCAGCCGCTTGAAGTTCGCGGCCAGGGGGTAGAACTCCTCGTCCACCTGCCACACCAGCGAGATGGTCTCCTCCGACACCACCTTGACCCCGTAGCGGTCATCCTGGTTGCGGATGAACCCCCCCGCCGCCCGCATGGAGGCGTTGAGGAAGTCCATCGGCACGCCCGGGAAGGCGCAGTAGGTCAGCATCTTGATGGCGGGGTTGTCGTAAGCCTTGTCGAGGATCTGCAGCTCGGTCTCACCCAGCCGGGTGTTGATGGTCAGCTCCGGGCTGACCTGGGTCCCTCGGCGCAGGGTGTCGTGGTTCGCACACCCGGAGATCCACGTCGAGCCGTGCTCGAGGATCTGGCGGATCCGCCACCAGCTGCGCAACCAGAACCCGTAGACGAAAGGGGTGTTGTGCGCGAAGGTCAGCGGCCCCCACTGGAAGACGTCGGGGTCGGGCTGGTCCTCGATCACCGCCCGGTAGGTCGAGGACAGCTCCCAGTCGGGCTCCGGCCAGGGCCGGCCGTCCTCGAAGATCATCCACGGTCGGTACCGGCAGCCGGCGACCTCCTGGACGACCTCGCTCATCTGCCGCAGGTAGCCGTCGTCGTGGCGCAGCTCCCGGGCCTCGGCGTCGTAGAACTTGAAGTCCTGCGCCCCATCGACCCGGACCCCGTCGAAACCGAGGTCGACCTTGCGGCGCTGCATCTCGAGCAACAGGGCGCGGACCCACGGGTTGCGGTAGTCGAGGTTCTGGCCGTACATGTTCGGGCCGGCGAACCACTCCGAGGCGAGCACGTCCAGAGCCTGGTTGTCGGCGTGGCCGTAGACGACGTCAGCGATCAGCCGGATCGGTCCCGTCGGGAAGGTGTGCAACGCGACGGCGAGGGCGACGAACTCGTCGGGGCGGCCGGTCTCCAGCAGGGTGGGGCTGACGGCGGCGGAGCCGGCGATCACCACGTCGTAGCCCCAGTTGGTGGTGTCGGGGCGGCGCAGCACCGCGATCACCTCGTCGACGTAGCGCAGGTCGTGCCCGGTGCCCCCGCTGCCGCTCTCGGCCGGCTCCGGCTCCTGGATGGCGAAGAAGGCGGGACCCTTCTCGTAGACCGTGGTGGGCTCCACGGGCAGCAGCTGCACAGCGTCGTAGCCCGAGTAGACCTGCTCCTCCGGGGTCAGCTCGCGCCCCTCGACGAGGTGCCGGGCGAGGCGCTCGTAGAAGCGCGCGAGGCTGGCCAGGGTCCCTCCGGAGGTGGCCGTGGGCACGTGCAGCTGCAGGATGTTGGCGGCCGGGCCCTGCTTGACGATGCCCGTACCGCAGCGATCCTCGCCGGCCTCGGCGGCCAGCGACTGCCAGTAGTCGCGATCGCCGCGGCCCGCCTGCGCCATGTCGAGGTCGTACACCTCGGCGGGGGCGAAGGCGCCGTAGGGCAGAGAGCTGGCCATCGGGTCGAACACCTGGTGCCAGTCCCCGTCCCGGTCGCGATAGGTGAGGCAGTAGAAGCTGCCGAGCTGCTCCCGCGTCCCGATCCTCAGCCCCCTGGCCACGGTCCACACCAGGTCCCGGTCACGTTGCACGGGGACAAGGGGGCGCCGCAACCGCACCGTGGCACGGGAGACGGTGACATCGAGGTCGTCGAGGGGATCGAGCACCTCGAGGAAGATGTCCGCGTCGGCCACCCGTTCACGGGTCAGACGGGGAGACCACATGGCGAAGGCGACGCTGCCGTCCTCCTGGGGATGCGCGCCGAGCTTCGCAGCGAAGGTCCGCACCAGGGTGAAGGCGTCGGTCTCCTGCGCTTCCCGCTCCTCGAACCACGCGGCCATGGCGGCGGTGGCGACCTCGTCCTGCTGGGGGCGGCCGGTGTCGAGGGCGGGCCTGTCGGTGGCGGTCACGCGCAGGGTTCCTCACGTCGGCGGCAGGGTGAGCACCATCCAACCAGCCACGTCGTTGACCTGCAGCCGACCTCCGCACAGCCGATGAGTCCCTGCCGGATGTGACGTGGCCCGCGCGGTCGACAGCGCGGGCCACGTCGTCTTGGAGGACGTGTCAGTACTCGTAGCCGCCGTCGTCGTCCTGCTGGTCCGAGGGCGCCATCTCGGTGATGGCGCGGCCGTTGGGGGCGACGACCCACCAGACGTCGTTGACGCCCTGGCCGTTCACATCACCCGGAGCGGCGTCCGCTGCCCAGAAGTAGAGCGGCATACCGTCGTAGGTGACGTGCGTCGAGCCGTCGTCCTCACGTTCGATCGTGCCGACCAGGTCGCCGTCGACACCATCGTCCCAGCTCGGCTCGCCGTCGACGGTGAGGGGCGGCCAGCTCGCCAGGCAGTCGCCGGTGCAGTTGCTGACGCCGGGCTCGTCGTTGTCGAACAGGTACAACGTGAGCCCCTCACCGTCGACCAGGTGCTCCCCCAGGGGCGAGTCAGCGACAGCGAGGTCGACCTCCGTCTCGGCGGCAGCTTCGTCCTCGGTCGTCTCGTCGTCGGGCTCGTCCTCGGTCTCCACCACCTCCTCATCGAGCAGATCGTCAGCAGCCTCGGGGACATCATCGCCACAAGCGGCGACGATCAGGCCGGCTGCGGCGAGAATCGGCAGTGCGTGGACGCGCAGACGCATCGTGTTCCTTTCAGGTCGTTTCCCTAGGTTCGCAGCGGCGCGGCCGTCCGCTCGGTCGCGTCCGATGTCCGAACGCGAGCAGGACCCCGGTCCTCCAACGACGAAGGTAGGAGGTTGAAGGTCACGACTCGACGACCCGTTCGCTCACCGCCACCAGCAGGCCGGGGTCGCGGGCCAGCAGCTGGCTCGCGTCCAACACCTCCGGCAGCCTCTGGCCACGGTCGAGCAGCTCCGCGACCAACGCGACGGCCAAGCTCACGTCGTCAGCACCGGGCACCCCCACGCCGGCGGGGATCAGGACGCGGTGCTCGCGTCCCTCGGTGGTGGACACCGCGATCTGGCCCTCGACGACCTCGCGGGCCTCGATCCCCTCCATCGCTCACCTCGTCCCGGACGGCGGGGCGGACGCCAGCCCCACGGTCAGCTCAGCCGTACCCGGAGCTCCTCGAACCCGGCCGGGTCGCGGCCGACCGCCGCACCGAGGTCGAGCTCCTCGCGCTCGGCTCCATCCTCAGCCTTGCCAGCGAGCCGCTCGCCCCGCTCCTGCAGGATGCGGACGGCTTCGGTGGCCACATGCAGAGGCGGCACCCCGCTGAGCCCGAGCCCTCGGCGCGTGTGGTGCGCCAACCTGAGCGTGCGTCGCTGGCCATCGCCGAGGAACAGCTCGAAGCTCTCCGGGCCGGTCTGCTGCAGGATCGGTGCGTCCATGGGCTCGACGGTACCCGAGGGCCCGGGGTGCCAGGCCACGCCACCGGCGTAGCCCGTCGGCGCGGGTGGCCTCCCGCCAGACATCAGCGGCCGCTGGCCACAGACGAGCGGCCGCCCCGAGGGGGCGGCCGCCGCGGCTGTCGGTCTGCTGCTATCGGTCGGGACGCTCGGGCGGCGGCCGGGACGCTCAGGCGGCGGCCGGGACGCTCAGGCGGCGCCCGGGACGCTCAGGCGGCGGCGTCGAGGCCGAGCAGCGCGCCGGTGGGGCTGACCACGAACCAACGGTCGGCGCTGGCCTGGCCGCGCACGTCACCCGGCTCGGCGTCGACCACGAAGGCGTGCAGCGGCGCGCCGGCGACCACGAGCTGGGTCCCGCCATCCGGGCGATCGATCGTGGTGACCTCGGCGTCGATGTCAGCGGCCACGTCGGGCTCGCCGTCGACGAGCACCGGCTGCCACACCTGGGCGCAGTCGCCGACGCAGACGACCTGGCCCTCGAGCTGGTCGACAGCGGCGTAGGTGGTCATCCCCTCGGCGGTCACCAGGTGCTCGCCGAGGTCGGCGTCGGCCACCTCGATGCCCGAGGTGACGACGCCGACCGCGGCGTCCGGTCCGCCATCGGCATCGTCCGGGTCGGCAGCCGCGTCCTCCTCGAGCACGTCGTCCTCGAGGTCGTCGTCATCAGCGGGGTCGTCATCCACCTCAGCGACACCGTCCTCGGGATCGCCCGTCAGGACGTCGTCGTCGGCGCAGGCGGCGGCGACCAGCGCCAGGACCGCAACCACGGGGAGCAGTCGGGAACGGAACATCACGGTGATCCTCCTCGGACCGGAGCGGCACGCATCTCGAGCCGACCTGACGGCCTACGGTTCCAGACCCAGCACGGGTCCGCCCGGCCCGGGGCCGGCCGGCCGCCGGCTATCGAACGGCCGCGGCCGTCGGGACGGGGAGGCTGATCACGTGGGCGGGGCGAGCGTGTCGGCGCACGGCCCGTCAGTACCCGAGCCGCCCGAGCTGCTTGGGGTCACGCTGCCACTCCTTGGCGACCCGGACGTGGGTCGACAGGTAGACCTTCGCGCCGAAGATGACCTCGAGCTCGGTCCGGGCTGCGGTCGCCGCCGTCTTGAGGAGTTCCCCTCCGCGACCGATCACGATCGGCTTCTGCGACTCACGTTCGACGTGGATCACGGCATCGATCCGCAGCAGATCCTCCCGCTCCGGATCCGGTGCCACCTCGTCGACCGTCACCGCGATGGAGTGGGGCAGCTCGTCCCTGGCAGCCTCGATCAGCTTCTCCCGCAGGATCTCCGCGGCGAGTTGGCGCTCCGGCTGGTCGGAGACCTGCCCCCCGGCGAACAACCGCGGTCCTTCGGGCAGGTAGGAGGTCAGCACCTCGACCAGCCGGTCGACGTTGTCGCCGCTGTGGGCCGACACCGGCACCATGTCCGCGAACCCACCGAAGGGGCTGCCGAGCTGCTCCAGCTTGACGAGCTCGGGCAGCATGCGCTCCTTGGGGCTGAGGCGATCGACCTTGTTGGCCACGGCGATGACCGGCGTGGAGACCTCCCCCAACTCCCTGGCCAGGAACGCGTCGCCGGGTCCGATGCCGGCGGCGACGTCGGTGACGAAACACAGCAGATCGACCCCGGCCCAGGTATCGCGCACGAGGTCGTTGAGACGGCGCGCGAGCAGGGTCCGTGGCTTCGCCAACCCCGGGGGGTCGAGGAACACCAGCTGCGCGTCGTCGGTGGTCAGCACCCCTCTGATCGCGTTCCTGGTCGTGCCCGGCACCGCGGTGACGATGGCGACCTTGGTCCCGACCAACCGGTTGAGCAGGGTCGACTTCCCCGTGTTGGGACGTCCGACCAGGGCGATCAGCCCGCTGCGGTGGCCCTCCGGGACGGGCTCGTGGAGCCCGGCGAGCACTTGGGCGACGTCGAGCTCACGCTCCTCCACCGGGCACCTCCTGACGGTCCCGCAGCCGCTCCGGTGTGAACGCGTCGGGCAGCAGCTCGCCGATCGGCACGGTCAGCACCGACCCGCTGGTGCCCGTGGCGTGGATCACCGCTTGCGAGCCGAACTCCGCGATCGTCTGCCGGCAGGCCCCACACGGCGTGCAGGGGGCAGGTCCGTCCCCCGCGACGGCGACGACCACGACCTCCTCGATCGGCCCAGCGGTACACATCGCCGCCAGCGCCGCCTGCTCGGCGCAGGTGGTCAGGCGGTAGGAGACGTTCTCGACGTTGACCCCCTCGAACCGCCGGCCCGAGACGGTGACGACCACCGCGCCGACGTGGAAGCCGGAGTAGGGGGCGTAGGCGTTGGTCCGCAGCGTACGGGCACGTGCCAGCAGTACCTCGGCCGCCGACGCTCGGCGATCCTCCGGCGCCGTGGGGTCGGGCAGATCAGCCACATCGGCCATGTCGGCTCCAGCGTGCGGGGCCGATCAGCCTACTGCGGTCGGACATGACCGACGGCCGGCCCCGCACCGGCCGACCGTCGGTCCTCTCCCCGCTCCCACCCGCCAGCGGCGGGCAAGCATCATTGCAGGAACGTGCTCGCGTAGCGCGTCAGGGTGTCGAGGTAGTTCGCTCGCTCGAACTGCGCGGGGTCACGGACGGTGCGCTGGGACACGGCGCCCGTCATCTCCTCCACCGACGCGTAGCCGGTGTCCTTCATCCAGGCCTCGAGCTCGCCCAAGACCGTGGCCGTGTGGTCGGGTCCGTGCCGCAGCAACGCCGAGGTGGACATCCCCACGTTCGCGCCGGCCAGGAGCACCTTGGCGAGGTCCTTGCCGGTGTGGATACCGGTGGTGGCGGCGATGGAGGCACCGACGCGGCCGTGCAGGATCGCGCACCAGCGCAGGGGCAGCCGGAGCTCGTCGGAGGTGGACAGCACGAGGTGCGGCCCCACCGACAGGCTCTCGAGGTTGATGTCGGGCTGATAGAAGCGGTTGAACAGCACCAACCCAGCGGCTCCCGCGTCCGCCAGTTGGCGGGCCAGGTTGCCGAAGGCCGAGTAGTAGGGCCCCAGCTTCACCGACACCGGCACCGAGGACGCGCCGACGACCGCCTCCACCAGCGCCAGGGTCTCGAGCTCGATCTGCCGGCCCGAGACGTCCAGGTCGGCCGCCACCCGGTACACGTTCAGCTCGATGGCGTCGGCACCGGCCTCGCTGAGCAACCGCGCGTAGCGGGTCCACCCGCCGGTCGTCACCCCGTTCAGGCTGGCGATCACCGGAACCGACGTCAGCTTCTTGGCCTCGCGCACCAGTGCCAGATAGCGGGAGACGCCGTTGTTGTAGTCGTCGAGGTTCGGCACGTACCCCGAGGTCGCCTCGGGGTTCGCGTCGCTGCCGTACTCGGACAACGCCTCGATCTGGGTGGACTCGTGCTCGAGCTGCTCCTCGAACAGGCTCGGTAGGACCACGGCCCCGATGCCGGCGGCGTCCAGCGCCCGCAGCGAGGGCAGGTCCCCGGTGAAGGGGCCAGCCGAGGCGACCAGTGGGCTACGGAGCTCCAGGCCGAGGTAGTCGGTGGTCAGGTCCACCTCTCCCTCGAAGTCGGGTCCGCTCGGGACGACGTGGCCGGGTCCGGGAGGGGCGTCCTCTTCGTTCCAGTCGATGGTCATCGGGACTCCTCCTCGGACGACTCGGCCGTGTCGGCGTCAGGCCCATCCGGGTCCGGTGGGTCCCCCGGCACCGCCGGCTGGGTGCGTTCCAGCCCGGCCAGCTGCTCGTAGTACCGCCAGCGCTCGTCCACGTCGCTCTGGGCGAGCGTCGCGAGCTCCTTGGCCCGTTCCGGGTTGGAACGCGCCAGGGTCCCGAACCGTCCCTCGGTGGAGAGGAAATCGGTGACCGGCTGCTTGGGCGCCTTCGAGTCGAGCTGGAACGGCTGCTCGTGCTCGTCCTCACCCGGGTGGTAGCGGAACAGGGGCCAGTACCCGGTCTTGACCGCCAGGTCCATCCGCTTCATCGAGTCCCGCATGTCCACGCCGTGGGCGATGCAGGTGGAGTAGGCCAGCAGCAGCGAGGGTCCGGGCCACGCCTCGGCCTCGCGCATCGCCTTCAGGGTCTGCATCTCGTTGGCGCCGAGCGCGATCTTGGCCACGTAGACGTGCCCGTACTGCATGGCGAGGATGCCAAGGTCCTTCTTGGGTGCGCCCTTGCCGGCCGTCGCGAACTTGGCCACCGCACCACGAGGGGTGGACTTGGAAGCCTGCCCGCCGGTGTTGGAGTACACCTCGGTGTCCAGCACCAGGATGTTGACATCCGCACCCGAGGCCAGGACGTGGTCCAAGCCACCGAAGCCGATGTCGTAGGCCCACCCGTCGCCGCCGACGATCCACACATCGCGTCGGACCAACGAGCCGGAGATGACAGCGAGGTGGCGGGCAGCACCAGCACGCTCGCCGGTCACCCCGTCCAGCCGCCCGTTCAGCTCGGCGACGCGGTCACGCTGCGCCTTGAGCCCGGCCTCGTCGCTCTGGTCGGCTTCGAGCAGCCCGGTGACGAGGTCGTCCCCGATCTCGGCCGCCAGCACCTGCAGCAGATGCAGAGCGAGTTCGCGGGTCTCGTCGATCGCGAGCCGGATCCCGAGCCCGAACTCCGCGTTGTCCTCGAACAGCGAGTTCGACCAGGCCGGACCGCGACCGTCCGCGTCGGTGCCGTAGGGGGTCGTGGGGAGGTTGCCGCCGTAGATCGAGGAGCAGCCGGTCGCGTTGGCGATCACGGAGCGGTCGCCGAACAGCTGGCTCATGAGCTTGATGTAGGGCGTCTCGCCACAGCCGGCACAGGCACCGGAGAACTCGAACAGCGGCTGCAGCGTCTGGGTGTGCTTCACCGTGTCGTTGCGGATCTCGGTCCGGTCGGGGTAGGGCAGGTCCTGGAAGGCCTTGAACCGCTCACGCTCGACGTCCATCACGGTCCTGGCATCACCGGCCTCGCCATCACCGTTGCCACTGGCCACCACCTCGTCGACCGGGGTCATGTCGATCGACTTGTGCCCGACGTCGCTACGGCTGACGGCCGGGCAGGTCTCGACGCAGACCCCACAGCCGGTGCAGTCGTCAGGGGCGACCTGGACGGTCAGGTGCATGCCCTTCAGGTCGCGGTCCTTGAAGGCCTTGGAGAGGAAGCCAGCCGGGGTGTCCTCGAGGTGCTCCTCGTCGAACACCTTGATCTGGATCGCGGCGTGGGGGCAGACGATGGCGCACTTGCCGCAGCTGATGCAGATGTCCGGGTCCCAGGTCGGGACCTCCAGCGCGATCGAACGCTTCTCGAACCGGGCCGTGCCGGTCGGGAACGCCCCGTCGACCGGCATGGCGGAGACGGGCAGCAGCTCACCCTCACCCGCCAACAGCCGGGCGGTCACCCGCTCGACGAAGTCGGGGACATCGCCCCGCTCCATCGGCAGCAGCTCCAGAGCCCGGTCGATCGGATCCTCGCGCTGCAGCAGGGAGTTGGCCTCACCGGAGATCTCCACGCGGAAGATCGCCTCGGTCTCCGCCTCGACCGCGTCGAGGTTGCGCTTCACGACCTTCTCACCGAAGTCGCCGTAGCTCTTCTGCACGGCGTCGCGGATGGCCTCCAGCGCTTCGTCGTGGGGCAGCACGCCGCTGACCAGGAAGAAGGCGGTCTGCATCACGGTGTTGATGCGACCACCCAACCCGACCGAGCGAGCGATGCCGTGACCGTCGATCACGTGGAGCTCCAGCTCCCGGTCGATGATCGTCTGCTGGACGTCGCGGGGCAGCCGGTCCCAGCCCTGCTCCGCCGGGAAGGGGGAGTTCAGGAGCAGGATGCCGCCCCGCCTGGCCTCCCTCAGCACGTCGAGCTTCTCGAGCATCCCGAACTGGGGGACACCGATGAAGTCGGCCTGCTCGACCAGGTAGGTCGAGTCGATCGGCTCCTCGGAGACCCGCAGGTGGGAGGCGGTGACGGCACCGGACTTCTTCGAGTCGTAGACGAAGTAGGCCTGGCTGTACCTGCCCAGGCCCTCCGCCAGGATCTTGGTCGTGTTCTTGGCGGCACCGACGGTGCCGTCCGAACCGAGACCGTGGAAGATCGCGGCCAGGTCCTTGTCGAGCCGTGGCAGCTGGAAGGACCGGTCGACGTCCAGCGAGAGGTTGGTGACATCGTCGAAGATGCCGACCGTGAACCGGCGCTTGGGGGTCTCGGCCTGCAGCTCGGCGAAGACCGCGGCGACCATCGCCGGGGTGAACTCCTTGCTGGACAGCCCGTAGCGGCCACCGATGACGTCCGGCAGCTCGTCGCGCGCACCGGTGTTCAGCTGCTCGGCCAGCACGGTCACGATGTCCTGCAGCAGCGGCTCGCCCGTAGCTCCCGGCTCCTTGGTGCGGTCGAGGACCGCGATGCGGCGGGCGGTGTCGGGCAAGGCCTCGAGGAACGCCTCGACGGGGAACGGCCGGAACAAGCGCACGACGAGCGCGCCGACCTTCTCGTCCTCGGAGACGAGGTGATCGACGACCTGACGGACCGGGCCGACCCCGGAGCCCATCAGGACCACGACCCGCTCTGCGTCCGGGGCCCCGTGGTACTCCACGAGGTCGTAGTGGCGGCCGGTCCGCTCGGCGAGCTGGTCCATGATCGACTGGACCGCCTCGGGGACCGCGGCCACGAAGGGGTTGCCGGCCTCACGGGCCTGGAAGAAGACGTCGGGGTTCTGGGCCGACCCGCGCAGCGACGGGCGGTCGGGATCCAGCGAGCGCTGGCGGTGCAGGAGCAGGTCCTCCTCCACGATCAACGACCGCAGGTCGTCGTCGGTGAGCAGCTCCACCCGGTTGAGCTCGTGGGAGGTGCGGAACCCGTCGAAGAAGTGCATGACCGGCAGCCGGGTCGACAGGGTCGCCGCGTGGGCGACGGCCGCCATGTCGTGGGCCTCCTGCGGCGAGTTCGAGGCCAGCATCGTCCACCCGGTGGACCGGGACGCCATGACATCGGAGTGGTCACCGAAGATCGAGAGTGCGTGCGTTGCGACGGTCCGAGCCGCCACGTGGATGACCGCCGGCGTCAGCTCACCGGCGATCTTGAACATGTTCGGCAGCATCAGCAGCAGGCCCTGGGAGGACGTGAAGGTCGTTCCCAGCGAGCCCGCCTGGATGGCACCGTGCAAGGCACCCGCAGCGCCCCCCTCGGACTGCATCTCCACCACCGACGGGACCGCACCCCACAGGTTCGGCTTGCCCGCCGACGCCCAGGCGTCCGAGAACTCACCCATCGGCGAGGACGGGGTGATCGGGTAGATCGCCACGGTCTCGGAGCAACGGTAGGCGACCTGTGCCGCCGCCTCGTTCCCGTCGAGTGTGGCGATCTCGGGTCGATGCTCCTCACCACCGGTCTCGGTCGACCCTCGGTTTTCGGTTGACACGGACGTCACTGCCATCGGACACCTCTCTGGAAGCGCGCGGCGCGGGCGCGCACGGCCCTCGAAGGTGACCCTAAGGGTGAGACGGGTCGCGGTGTGCTGCCGCAGGTCCCCGATCGTTGGGACCTCGTGCCCCATCGTGCGGCAGCGTCAGCTGTCACCACGCAGCTCGGGGCTCGAGCCGGTCCCGACAGCGCCCTCGTCGGCGGGCTCCACCTCGACCACGACCTTCGCCACGCGGCGGCCCTGCAGCAGCTCCACCTCGATGATGGTGCGGTCGAGCTCGATCCGCTCCCCCGGGTGTGGCCCCCGACCCAGCGTGCCGAAGACGAGCCCACCCACGGTGTCCCAGCCCTCCTCTGGTAGCTGGGTCTGCAGCAGTTCGTTGAGGTCGTCGACCCCGAGTCGGGCGTCGATCCGGAACCGGCCGTCCTCCAGGGGCTCGACCAGGGGCTCCTCCTGGTCGTGCTCGTCGACGATCTCCCCGACGATCTCCTCGAGCACGTCCTCGATCGTGACCAGCCCGACGAACTCGCCGTACTCATCGACCACCAAGGCCAGGTGGACCGCGTCGGCCTGCAGTTCCCGTAGCAGCTCGTCGCAGCGCTTGGTCTCGGGCACGAAGGTGGGCGGACGGGGCAGGTCGTGCCAGCCTGCGAGCTCGGGCTGGGTCGCCAGGCGGCGCAGCAGGTCCTTGGCGTAGACCACGCCGACGATGCGGTCCGTCTCGTCCCCGGCGTGGACCGGCAGCCGCGAGGAGCCGCCGTCGACCGCCACCCGGACCACCTCGCTGATCGGTGCCCCCTCGGGCACGCTCACCACGTCGGGGCGGGGGACCATCACCTCGCGCACCAGGGTCTCACCGAGCTCGAAGATGGAGCGGATCATCGCCCGCTCCTCCGGCTCCAACTCGTCGGCGTCTGCCTCCACCTCGTCGTTCAGCGCCCTGAGCTCGTCGTCACCGGCGTGGGGCCCGGAGACCTCGTGACGGCGCGGGACGAGGGCACGGCCGAGCGCGACGCAGGCCGTGCTGACGGGCCCGAACACCGCGACCAGGACGCGACCCGGACGTGCCAGCAGCAGCCCGGCCGCGTCGAGGTGACGGAGCACGACCGTGCGTGGCACCACCTCGGCCAGCACCAGGCTGAGCAGGATCGTGACCGCGGCGGCCACGAGCAGCCACCACCACGCCGAGGTGGCGTCCAGCACCAGGACCGTGACCAGCATCGCCAGGGCCACCCGGGCGATCACGGTGGCCACCAGCAGGGCGTCGAGCGCGCCGGCCCGGTGCTCGGCCAACCACAGCAGGGACGTGGCACGCGCGGGCTCGTCCTCGTGCTCCTCCCCCAGCCTCAGCGCCCGGACGACGTTCATGCGGCTGACGACGGTCTCGACGGCGGCGAACACCGCCGCGGCGAGCAGCAGCAGGACGGCGGCGACCGCGCCCACCAGGGTCGGATCTGTGGTCACCGGCAGGCCACCGCATCGGCGTGACCGGCCAACAGCCGGTCCGTGAGCGCGAACATCTCACGCTCCTCCTCGGAGGTCGCGTGGTCCATGCCCAGCAGGTGCAGCAGGCCGTGGACGGTCAGCAGCCGCAGCTCCTCGTGAGCCGAGCGGTCGAACCGTGGTGCCTGCTCGGTGGCGACCGCCGGGCACAGCACGACGTCGCCGAGGACCGACGAGACGTCAGGTGGGGTCTCGCCCGGCTCGTCGATCGGGAAGGCCAGGACGTCGGTCGGGCCAATGCGCCCCATGTGGGTGGCGTTGAACTGGGAGATGGTGTCGCGGTCGACCAGCAGCAGCGCCCCCTCCATCTCCGGCGGGACCCGCTGGGCTGCCAGCACGTAGCGGGCGAGGTCGAGGAGATCCTCGGCGTCGACCGCGTCGGACTGCTCGTCGGCGAGGTAGACGGCCACCCTCAGGTCCCGGGGGTCGGACGGTGCTCGGACGGGGCCGCCTCGAGACCGTCGGGTGGCTGCTCCTGCGCTTCGTCGTAGGCCTCGTAGGCCTCGACGATGCGCTGCACGATGTGGTGGCGGACCACATCCCCCGAGCGCAGCCGCGAGAAGGCCACGCCCTCGATGCCGTCGAGGATCTCCCCGACGACGCGCAGTCCCGACCGTGACCCGTTGGGCAGGTCGACCTGGCTGACGTCACCGGTCACCACGGCCTTGGAGTTGAACCCGATGCGGGTCAGGAACATCTTCATCTGCTCGGGCGTGGTGTTCTGGGCCTCGTCGAGCACGATGAAGGCGTCGTTGAGCGTCCGGCCCCGCATGTAGGCCAGCGGTGCGATCTCGATCGTGCCCCGGTCCACGTGGTTGACCAGCTCCTCCGCCTCCATCATGTCGTGGAGCGCGTCCCAGAGGGGCTTGAGGTAGGGGTCGATCTTCTCGTGTAGCGTGCCCGGGAGGAAACCCAACCGCTCCCCCGCTTCGACCGCGGGCCGGGTGAGGATCAGGCGGTTGACCTGCTTGGCACGGAGGGCCTGGACGGCGGCCCCCATGGCGAGGGAGGTCTTGCCCGTCCCTGCGGGACCGATGCCGAAGGTCACGGTGTTGGCTTGGATCGCGTCGAGGTAGCGCTTCTGCCCGAGCGTCTTGGCCCGGATCGTTCGACCGCGGTGGGTGATCAGCGTCTCGGAGAGCACCTCGGAGGGACGCTCGTCGGCGTCGTCGCGGATCATGCGCACGGTCTGGCGGACCACGCCGCGGTCGATCGCCTGGCCCCGGTCGAGCAGCAGGACCAGCTCCTCGAACAGCCGCGCGACCCGGCCGGTCTCCGTGGCGTCCTCGGAGCGGATCGAGATCTCGTTCCCGCGCACGTGGATCACCGCGTGGAAGGCGTCCTCGATCGTGCGCAGCAGCTCGTCACGGGTCCCGAGCAGGGACACCATGGCGTGCTCGCCGGGCACCAGGACCTTGACGGCGGTGACCTGGTCGTCCTCGAGAGCGCCGGAGGTGGCAGCGCTCGAGGTGGCGGACGTTGCGGGTCTGGCGGAGGTGCTCGCCACGGGGGGGGGTGACTCCTCGGCGCGGGGCCAGGTACGGGTGTGGTGGTGCGTGCGGCCGCGTCCGCTCGCGAGGTCGAGCCCCGTCGAGCCCCGTCGAGCCCTGGGGGCCGGGTTTCGTACGGCGGCCGGACGCGCGAACTGCGGGCTCTCAGGGTAGCTCCCGGGGCCTGCCCCGGCGCCTCAGCGCACCACGCCCACCGCGGCCAGTCGGCTACGCAGCTCCTCGGGCGAGGCGTCGAGCACCGCGGCCAGCAGCTCGAGGTCGGCGTGGCGCACCGTGAGCACGCGGCCGTTGTAGTCGCCGCGACGGGCCTGGATGGCTTCGGCGTAGCGCCGGATCGCCGGCTCGAACTCCCGCTCGCGCTCCAGGGCGACCAGGTCGATGACCAGGTCCGGTCCCCGGTCGGCCAGGCCGCCGAGCAGGCGGTCCTCGGCCGGCAGGAGCTCGGAGACCGGGACGCGGTAGAACTCCGCGAGCCGCTGCAGGCGGGTGATGGACACCGAGCGTTCACCCCGCTCGTAGGCCCCGACGACCGAGGCCTTCAGGGTGCCCCCGCTGTTGGCTTCCCCCTCGTGGAGGGACAGGCCCTGCTGCTGACGGACACGCCGCAAGCGGTCGCCGAGCAGTTCGGCGTACTCACGGTTCTCCGCGGTCATCTGGTCTCCGCACTGGGAATCGCAGCCGTCATGGTCGGGATCTCGTCGGGACCTAAGTCCCATGCGCACGTTACCGCCCCCACCTTGCCGTGCGAAGCATCCTTGCCCTCCGCCCCCGGGCGGACGCGAAGGGTCACGAGCCCCAGCGACCGATGCCGGCGGCCAGCACTGCGAGCCCCGCTGCCCCGGCGTGCTCGGTCCTGAGCACCGAGGGTCCGAGCCCCACCGCCAGCGCCCCGGCAGCGACCGCGTCGGCCACCTCCTCGTCGGTGAAGCCGCCCTCCGGCCCGACGGCCAGCACGAGGCGTTCGGCCCCCGTCACGGCCTCGGCCACGGTGGGCAACCCCGGGGCGCCGGGATGCGCGACGAGGAGCACCTCGTCGTCCCGTCCGAGACGCTCGAGCGCCAGGGGCCCGAGGACCGACGGCCGATGCGGACGACGAGCCTGCTCGCAGGCCGAGCGCACCACCGCCTCCCATCGCCTGCGGACGCGGTCGAGCTTGCCGGCATCCAGCCGGACCACCGACCGGGCGGTGTCGAGGACCCGTACCTCGTCGACGCCGAGCTCGCAGGCCTGCCGCAGCACCTCGTCCAGCTTGCGGCCCTTCGGCAGCGCCTGGGCCAGGACCAGCTGGGGGCGGGGATGGGGGAGCCAGCTGACGGGTCCCGCCAGCTCGATCGCCCCGTCGATGAGCGCGGCAGGCGCGCTGCCCCCGCGCCCGTCAGCCACCTCCACGGGTGCACCGGACCCGAGCCGCAGCACCGTGGCGAGGTGGTGACGGTCGGCAGGCGACAGGTCGATCCGCTCGCCGCCGGCGGCCACGTCCAGGTCGACGTCGAGGTGGACGAAGGGTGTCAGGCTCACCGGGCTCGCTCGTGCGGGCTCAGCGCTGGAACGCGTCGCGCAGCCGGGAGAACCGCCCACCGGACCGCGACGACAGGTCATCGCCCCTGGCCTCGGCGAGCTGCTCGAGGAGACGGCGCTGCTCGGCGTCCAGGCCGGTCGGCACCTCGACGCGGACGAGGAGGTGCAGATCCCCGCGACGACCGCCGCCCCGGACCGGCAGACCGGCCCGCTTGACGCTCAGCACGTCACCGGGCTGGGTCCCGGCGGGCACGGGCACCTCGACGTCCTCGCCGTCCACCGTCGGGACGGTGAGGCTGCCGCCGAGCGCCGCCTGGGTCACCGGGACGCTGACCTCCGCGGCCAGGTCCCGACCGTCGCGCTCGAACAGCTCGTGGGCGGCGACCCGGACCTGCACGTACAGGTCCCCGGCCGGTGCACCGTTGCGGCCGGCCTCGCCTTCGCCGCGCACCGGGATGCGGTCCCCGTCCTCGAGGCCCGCCGGGACGTCCACCCGTAGCGTCCGTTTCGTCGGCCGCCGCCCCTCCCCCGCGCAGTCACTGCACGGGTCCGACACGGTGCGGCCCGTCCCCTGACACGCCCCGCAGGGCGCCGCGGTGGCCAGCTGGCCGAAGGCGGTCCGGACCACGCGCTGGACCTGCCCGGCCCCGCCGCAGGTCCCACAGCTGCTCGGTCCGCCACCTCCGGCCGAGCCGCTGCCGTCGCAGGTGTCGCAGGCACGCGGGACGTCCACCTCGACCTCGCGGCTCACCCCGGTCACGACCTCCTCCAGCGTGAGCTCGACGACGACCAGCACGTCGCGACCCGGTTGCTCGCGGCGGGCGCGGCGACCGCCGCCAGCTCCGCGGAACCCCGCCGACTGGCCGAAGAAGGCGTCGATCACGTCGTCGATGCCGCCGAACCCGGCGCCACCGAAACCGAAGGGATCGCCGCTGGCGCGACCGTTGGTGGTCCCCTCGTCCCCGAAGCGGTCGTAACGGGCGCGCTTCTGAGGGTCGGAGAGCACCTGGTAGGCGTGCGTCACGGCCTTGAAGGCCTCCTCGTCACCGCCCGCATCGGGGTGGTGCTCGCGGGCCTTGCGCCGGTAGGCGCGCTTGACCTCGTCCTCAGCGGCATCGCGGGGGATGTCCAGCAGCTCGTACAGATCCGACACGGTGCCTCACAGGGGGTGACGGGGGATGGTCATTCGGTTCCGCTCCCGCTGGAGCGGCGGTGCGGTCAGCGGGCCAGGTCAGCGGGACAGGTCGGTCAGGGTCGCCTGCAACTGGTCGGCGACGGCCCGCACGGTCGCGAGCACGGTGGCGTAGTCCATGCGGGTCGGGCCGAGGACGCCGAGCGAACCCGCGGTCACCAGCTGGTAGCGCTGGGCGACCAGCGAGGCAGCGCGCAGGTCCTCCACCTCGTTCTCCTCACCGATCCGCACCGTGGGTCGGTCGTCGGCGGTGGCCTCGGCGAGCAGCCGTGCAAGGGTGGCGCGCTCCTCGAGCAGCTGCAACACCCGGGACAGGTGCTCGCGCTCGAAGGCCTCGTCACCGGCCAACGACGCCTGCCCGCCCACGAACACGTGGTGCACGGTGTCGTCGGCCAGCTCGCGTGCGGTGGCCTCGGCGACGGCCCTGAGCACCTCGCGCAGCTCGCTGGGGGCGTCCTCCGCCAGGCGGGAGATCGTGGTGTGCACGTCCCCGAGCCGGCGACCGCGGACCTGCTCCGACAGCACGATGCGGACCCGGTCGAGATCGTGCTCGGTGGTCTCCGCCGGCAGCTCGACGGAGCGTTTCTCCACGCGTCCGGTGTCCGCGACCAGCAGCAGCAGGGCCGAGCCGGGGCTGAGCCCCACGAGCTCGCACAGCTTGAGCCGGGCGGCGTCCACCGCGGGTGCGATCACCAGCGACACCAACCGGGTCAGCTGGCTCAGCACCGAGGAGGTCCGCGCGAGCAGGTCCTCGACGTCGGAGGCGGTGCCGAGCAGTTCCTGCACGAGCTCGCGTCGCGCCCCGTCGAGGGCAGGGTCGGCACTCAGATCGTCGACGAACCGGCGGTAGCCCTTGTCGGTCGGCACCCGCCCGGCGGAGGTGTGGGGCTGCGCGATGTAGCCGAGGGACTCCAGCGCCGACATCTCGTTGCGCACCGTCGCCGCCGAGACCTCGAGCCGTGCCACCTCGACGACCCGCTTCGACCCGACGGGCTCGCCCCTGGACACGTACTCGCTCACGATCGCCCGCAGGATCGTGCGCTTGCGTTCGTCGAGAGGCTCCTCGTCGCCGGGAGCTCCACGGTCGGCATCCGCCACGGCCTCGACCGCGACACGGGCGGCGTCGGCGGGGACCGCGACCTCGAGGTGGACGGCGTCGGCGCCGTCGGCGGCCACCCTCGCGGCGGTCCGCGCGGCCGGGTCGGACAGGCTGGCCATCGGGCACCTCCTCCGGGTCGGTGGCGGCTGGGGATCCCGACGGCGTCGGACCGGCGCCGGGACGGGACGGGGTAGGGCCGGGCCGGGCAGGGGCGGGACGCCTCGGGCGCTTCCAGAGGGTACCGCGCTGGCACTCGCGGACGACGGGTGCCAGCCTCACCGATCGCCCGCGAGCAGCGTCCGAGGTCGGCTCGGGACGCCGCCGCGTGCCCAGGTGCCTACCGGCCCGCAGGCTCGGGACCGATCGGCCGGCCGCCATCGGACCGGCGACGCCGTTAGGGTTGGGGGTGAGGTCGCGGTCCGCTGCCGCGACCGTGCCCAGCCTGCGAGGAGCGACATCGTGCCAACCACCCCGCCCACCGGCGGGCCCGACGGCGCCGGGGCGACCGACGCACGTGCCACCTCCGAGGTGATCGCGTCGTTGCTGGCCAACGGACAGGGCCTGATCAAGACGGAACTGGAGCTCGGCAAGCTCGAGGTCCAGCGCATCGCGACGGAGAAGGCGATCGCTCTCGGCCTCGTCGTCGCCGGAGCCGTACTGGGGCTGTTCATCCTGGCTTTCGTCGGCGTGACCGGCGCCTACGCGCTGATGCTGGTCGTCGAGCCATGGCTCGCGTGGCTGATCGTGACGCTGATCTACACCCTCGTCAGCGTCATCCTGATGCTCGTGGCGGTGCGCTACTTCAAGCGTCCCGCGAAGCCCGAGCAGACCCTGGCAGAGGTCGGGAAGACGAAGACGTGGGCGAGCGAGCAGGTGGGCCGATGAGCACCGCAGACCAGACGACCGGGTCCGGCAGCGACCGTCGATCCGCCAAGGCGCAGGCCGAGGAGAAGGTGGCCGAACTCAAGACGATGGCCGAGGAGCGCGTGGAGAAGGTCAAGGGCGAGGTCGATCGGGCCAAGCAGACCGTCGATGAGGTCGGCAAGGAGGTCTCGCAGGCGGTCGACGAACGCCGTGGGGGCCCTGCTACCTCGGTGGAGGACGCCCAGGAGAAGGCGGTGACGCTGCGGGCGAGCATGGAGCGGGACTTGGCCGCCCTCCAGGCCCGCATCCCGGACCCCGCGGACCTCACCGACCGGTTGCGCTCGTCCGCGATCAAGGTCGGGGGGGCGGCCGCGGCCGTCGGGGCCACGGTCTACGTCCTCAGCCGACGTCGCGCCGCCAAGGCACGCGAGCGCGACCTGCAGGCTCAGGCCGAGGCACTCGCCAAGGTCCTCGCGCGGGCGGAGCGGATCACGGTGCCCGAGCCCGAGGAGGACGAGGACGGCGGCGGGTGGTTGCGCTGGGTGCTCCTGCTACTCGGAACCGGTGGGGCCGGCGCCTACTGGTGGCAGCAGCGCCAGGCCGCCGAGGCCGAGGACCTCTGGGGCCCGGAACCGGACTGACCCTGGGTCACCCGAGCCCGCTCGGGTCTCCGCCGAGCCCGTCGACGATCGCGCGGGCGTTGCGCCGCATCAACTCCAGGTAGGGGTGCTCGGGGGCCCCCGGCTCGCCCGGGAGCACATCGTCGGACAGGTCGTCGACGTAGCGCGCGCCGGTCTCCTCCGCGATCGCCTCCAGGACGGGCGTCGGGAACTCCTGGCTGCCGAACACCGCCGGGACCTGCAACTCACGGACCAGGTCGATCACGGCCCGGACCTCCGAGGCCGAGGGGTCGGAGAAGTCGGCCGGCTGGACGGCGGTGGCGTAGTCGAGGTCGTAGTCCCGGGCGAAGTAGGTCCAGGCATCGTGGTAGGTGACCAGGGTGCGGTGGTCGATCGGGATGGTGTCGACCGCCTCCCGGACGGCAGCGTCCAGATCATCGAGCTCGTCGAGGAAGCCGTCGGCGTTCGCCGCGTAGGCCGAGGCGCCATCGGGATCGAGCTCGGTCAGCGCGGCGGTGATGCCGCCGATCAGGCGGCGGGCGTTGGCGAGCGAGGTCCACACGTGCGGGTTGGGGCCGAGCCCGTCGCCGTCGTCGCCGTGGGAGTGACCGTGGTCATCGTCGCCGTGGGAGTGACCGTGGTCATCGTCGCCGTGGGAGTGACCGTGGTTATCGTCGCCGTGGGAGTGACCGTGGTCGTGGGTGTGGTCGAAGACGATGTCCTCGTCCCCGAGCGCGCTCTCACCGAGCAGGACGAGCGGCGAACCCGACGACAGGTGCTCCTCGGCCATGCGCAGGACACCGCCGTTGAGGTCCAGCCCGACACCGAGGTAGGCGTCCGCACCGGCCAGCGTGATCACGTCCGACGGGCGGGGCTCGTAGGTGTGGGCGTCGGCGCCGGCAGGGACGAAGGTGTCCACCGCCACCCGGTCGCCGCCCACCTGCGCCACCAGGTCAGCCACGGGTGCCACCGTGGCCACGACGTGGCGCACCGGTTCCACCGCCACCTCGGCGCCGTCCTCGGCCTCCTCGCCTTCGGCCACAGCAGCCGCAGTGTCCTGCTCGTCGCTGGTGGCGTCCTGGGCCTCGACCTCG